>CAZYRQ010000625.1:0-1506 GCA_964649455.1 uncultured Lentisphaerales bacterium | reverse complement strand
CGCTCTATCTTGCCTGTCAGCCGTATCGGTTCCCGCGGCACCGGCAAACCGCATTCCACCTCAGGACAGACCGGCACGAACTTCACATGCTGCCCCAGTGCATTGCAGATGAGCGAGTCGAATTTGTGGCCCCCGTCGTAGCGGACCTTGTTGCCCAGCAGGCAGCTGCTGATTCCGATACGCGGCCGCGAACTCATACCGCCATTCCCGTTGTTGATGACCATTTGTCAGCATCCACCCCCTCGTAAAGCAAATCAAAACTTGCCCAACCCGCCGGTTCCGGCTGTCCCCCCTGAACAGGAACCGCCGCCGCCGCCGCCGTACCATTTGGCCGTGCCGGTAATGACACTCTCGATGCCATCGCCGCCATCGCCGCCGATCCCCGCCACGCCGGCCATGCCCGACTCCCCGGCGCCGCCGCCGCCGCCGCCCGATACCGGCGAATTCAGCCAGTTGCCAAAACCGCCGTCATGCCCCTGCGGGGGCGTTCCGGCGCCACCCTTGCCGAAATACGTTACGCTGTTGGAGACACCGGCGCCGCCACCGCCCGAACCGCCCGCCGCGCCCGCGTACATGTCGATCGACTGTGTGCCGGCGCCACCGCCGCCGCCCTGGGCGACAACACCATCGAAGTAGCTGTTCGTTCCCGTCCCTCCACGGTAATTGCCCTTGCCGGCGCCCCCGCCGCCGACCGACACCGGATAGATTCCCGGAACGACAAGGTAGGGATCGCCGCCGACATTGCTGAGGACGCCGCCCGCGCCGCCGCCGCCGCTGGCCGTGCCTGCGCCGCCGCCGGCACCGCCGCCCGCCACGACGAGATACTCCACAGACCCCGGCTGCGTCACGGTAAAGGTCGCGTCGCCAAGGTTGGTGTAGACGTGAATGCGGTAGCGGACGCCATCGACTGATCGGTCATAAACGGCATCGCCGCCCTGGGCCGACGTATCGTCGTAGGTCGGCACGACGTAGCGGACGATGACGATTCCCGAACCACCCGCACCGCCAAACAGGTAATCGGCGCTCCCGGCCCCCGCGCCGCCGCCGCCGCCGGTGTTGTGTGTGCCCGGTATGCCTTGCAGCGCCGAGACCCGCCCCGCCGTTCCGTCAAGCCCGGGCGTCCCCGCACCGCCGCCGCCGCCGCCGCTTTTAATGGTATACGTCCAATTCCCATCACCGCCATCGTGGCCCAGGCCGGGGATACCCTTGCCACCGTATCCGTAATTCGCCACGCTGTTGGAGGCGCCATGCCCGCCACCACCGGAACTGCCGGACAGACCGTTGTAGCGTGTGGCATTGTTCCCCGTACCTCCGCCCCCGCCGCCGGGCGCGATGATCCTGTCAAAGACGGATTGACAGCCATTATAGCCCTGGTCGGCTCTCGCCACCCCACCCGTTCCAACCTGCACCGCATACGTTTTCGGGACCACCATGAATTTTTCCCCGCCGACATTGGAGAGGACCGCACCGCCACCGCCGCCGCCATTGTAACTGCCATACCCGCCG
>CAZYRQ010000624.1:0-1506 GCA_964649455.1 uncultured Lentisphaerales bacterium | reverse complement strand
ATCCCAGGTCCAGGTGCGGTAGCGCACCTGGCCGGTGGGCGTGCTGTTGACGCCATAGGCCGCCAGCACGTCGCCGGTGAAGGTCTCGAAGCCCACGGCGACGTTCTGGGCCGTGGTGATCAGGGAGGCGGCCGTTGCCTGCTCCACATTCACCCACGCGCTGCCGTTCCAGACCGCCAGCCAGGTTTTTCCTCCACTGGTCACGACACCCGCGGCGATGCGGTTGCTGAAGGGATCGGAGGCGATGGCCACCCACTGCGGCTGCGTCGTCACGCCCGCGGGCGGGGTGATCGAGGCCTCGGCGCTCCAGGACGTGCCGTCCCACACGCGGTAGAAGAGGTTCGGGCTCGTGGCGGTCGGCTTGCCGTAGACCACCAGGGCGCGGCCGCTCTGCGTCTCGTAGGCGATGTTCACCGAGGTCGGCGAGCCGCCGGCCGTGTCCAGCGCCTGGATGGCGCCCCAGGCCGTGCCGCTCCAGATCATGGCGTAGTCGCCGCCGCTGGCCGTGCTGTAGACGAGGGCGAGCTTGTCGCTGTTCGGCAGCGCCGTCAGGCGCAGATTCTGCGGCTGGTTGGCCGCGGCCACGGAGGTGACCGTGCCCCAGACGCCGTTCTCGCGGGTCACATAGCGCAGTTCGTCGTCCGTTCCGGACGCCGTGTTGGCGTCGTCGTTCCAGATCAGCATCAGGTGGCCGCTGCTCTGTTCGTAGGCCACGGCGGTTCCCCAGTAGAGATGCGAGTTGGCGGTGAGCGCGGTGCCCGTCATGCGTCCCTGCGCCGTCGTGGCCGGCGGCGTCGGCACCGGCGTCCACGCCGTGCCGTTCCAGATGGCCGCGAAGACATGCCGGGCGCTGTCCATGAAGGTGACGACACGCTCGGCCGTCGTCGGGCTGCTGGCGCCGGTCATCATCTGGATGCGCGTGCCCATGTTGGCCCCCGACAATTCCGCGCTGAATTCCTCGTCGGCGTTCCACGTGCGGTAGCGGAAGGTGTCGTTGTTGTTGTTGTAGACGGCCATGCCGATGGCCGGGACCGAGTTCTCGCTGATGGTGCCCGGTTGGGAGACGTACGGGCCGTAGGCGCCTCCCGCCGTGGCGCTGACGTAGGTGACGCCGCTGGGCAGGGGGTCGATCACGCGCACGTCGGAGAGCAGTTGGCTGCCGGGATAGTCCACGTTGACAGTGAACAGAAGATTGGTGCCGGCCCCGGCGTACGTCTTGTCCACCGTCTTGGAGATCAGCGGTGCGAAGGGGAAGTCCGCATCGAGGTACGCCTCGCCGGCGTCCAGCGTCACGAGGTGCTGGCTGACGGCGGGGAAGTGGCCCGCCGGCACGCCGGCGCTGGAGGCGTCCACGACCACCGTGTAGGTGCCGGGGGCCAGGCCGTCGAACAGGTAGGTGCCGTCGGCGCCGGTGGCCGCGGTGGCGACCGGCTGGCCGTCACGGTACAGCGTGACTGTCACACCGGCCAGCGGGGTCTCGCCGTCGTCGTAGAGGCCGTCGCCGTC
>CAZYRQ010000623.1:0-1507 GCA_964649455.1 uncultured Lentisphaerales bacterium | reverse complement strand
TCGCGGAGACGCTGGGCATCGGCGAGAGCGCCGTCAAGATGCGGCTGGCGCGCGGGCGGGAGCAACTGCTGGCCCGTCTGGGCCCGGAACGGCAACGGCCGGAGGACGAGAAAGATGCAGAACACCATTGACAATCCCGTGCCGGGTGGCCGCGGCGGCGATTCCGTCGGCGCGCTGCTGGCGCGTGTGCCGCGACCGTCGGCGCCGCCGGATCTGACCCGGCGCGTCATGGACCGGCTGCCCGCGCGGCCGCCCTGGCGCCGGCGGCGCCTCCGCCGCGCGCTGACCTGGGTGCTGCCGCCGCTGGCGGCCGCCGCGTCGGCGCTCGTCCTGCTGCGGGCACCGGTCTTCCGCCCCGGCGGCCTGGAGGCGGCGGTCTTCGTGTTGCATGCGCCCGAAGCCACGCGTGTCGAGCTGGTCGGCGATTTCACGGCCTGGCGCCGCGAACGCATACCCATGAAGGGCCCCGATGCCGATGGCTACTGGTCGGCGCGCGTGCGGCTGCCTGCGGGACGCTACGAATACCAGTTCCTGGTCGAAGGCGAGCGGTGGGTGACCGATCCGCTGGCCGTCTCGCGCCGTCCCGACGGCTTCGGCTACCAGAATGCCGTGGTAAACCTGTAGCGGGAGCGCAACCGTGAGGCGGTCCAGCAAAATCCGCAAGATCCGATACGCCGGCGCCGGCCTGCTTCTGCTGGCGGCGGCCGGCGGGCCCGTGACCGCGCGGGGCGACGGGCCTGTGCAGCAGGTGCGCCGGGAACTGGAGGCACATGCCGTGCCGGAGGCCCCGGCCGGCAGGATCGCCGCCTGCGTCGGCCAGGCCGAACGCGAGGGATTGCCCTGCGAGGCGCTGGCGTGCCGGGTCTGCGAGGGGCTCGCCAAGCGGGTCTCGCCCGAGGCGCTGCAGGCCGCCGTCGAGGCGCGCGCGGCGCGGCTCCGCGAAGCGCACCGGCTGCTGGGCGATGCCGGATGCCCCGCCTGCCCGCAGCACGGGGAGGGGACGCGCTGCCGCTGCTGCCTGCTGGCGCAGGCCCTCGAGAGCGGCGTGCCGCCGCAGGTCTTCAGCGCGATCCTGACGAAGCCCGATGCCGCCTTGTTGGCCCGTTTGCCGGCGCTGATCGAGGCCGGCGAGATGCTCCATCTGGCGGGCCTCGGCGCGCTGGAGATCCAGGTCTTCCTGCGCGAGGGCCGCGCCGGAAACTGGAACCGATGCAAGACGCTCGACCGGGCGCGGGAGCGGGTTCGCCGCGTGCGCGCCGCAGGTGCGCCACCGCGCGGACAACCGCCACCCTAGACAGGCGAGGCGCCTTCGCCCCACCTTCACTCGTCCATTCGTGCATTAGCGGTTCCCACGCTCTGCATCTGAGCTCAATCCCCGCCCGCCCGCTTCCGCCTGCACTTCCAGCGCGCCCTCCTGTTCACAACCCCTGTGGCCAACCGATTTCGTCCTCGTGGTAATGGGTCAGTTTAGGGGCGTGCGAGTGGGGCGCATGATGCAGCGGGCGGA
>CAZYRQ010000622.1:0-1509 GCA_964649455.1 uncultured Lentisphaerales bacterium | reverse complement strand
CCAGCGCCAGCGCCCGGCGGCCCCCATCGGCCGTCTGTCGCAGAATCCGCATGGCTTCGAGCGGGATCACAGCCTCCACCCAGGCGTCCGTCGGCAACCCGCCGGCCGAGTCCAGGATTTTGATACACTCGGCCACGGACAGCGTCTCCGACGCGCGGGCCTCCGCGTCCCGCCCCAGCGCGTCCTGTAGGGTCGCCAGGGCTGCAAACGCATGCGTCCTGGCGCGCGGATCCAATCCCGGCAGCGCCGTCTGGTAGAGGGCAACCGCCTCCTCGTAGAGCGGAACGGCCTTCTCCGGCTCCTGTGTCTGGCGCTGGTAGATGTCGCCGATCGCGGCCAGTTGCGCCGCCTTTTCCCGCGCATCTGCGGACGCATCCGCCGCTTTCCGCAGGAGTGGAATGCTCTCGTGGTAGTAGGCGCGGCCCTTGTCGAGCTGGCGCAACTGATGAATGCAGATCTGGGCCAGCCCCGCCAGCACCTGCACCCGCGTCGCATCCGGCAGCGACAGTGCGAGCATGCGTTGGCGGACGGCCGCGGCCTGTCCGGGTTCTCCCGCCCGTGCATAGGTGCCCTCGATCCCCTCCAGCAAGCGCAGCTTGCCGTCGTCACCCAGCGGCACGGTCGTCAGCATCCGTTC
This sequence comes from uncultured Lentisphaerales bacterium, assembly GCA_964649455.1. Classification (GTDB taxonomy): domain Bacteria; phylum Verrucomicrobiota; class Kiritimatiellia; order RFP12; family JAAYLN01; genus JAAYLN01. The sequence continues at coordinate 872 of CAZYRQ010000622.1, read as the reverse complement.
GAGTGTCTCGCGGAGCAGCGGGTAGACGGCACGATCGGCGGCATGAATCATGTTGGCCGCCCGGAGAGCGAGAGACCGACGCTGCTCGCCGGTCAGGTCGCCGCGAGCCGCTGCGCCGTCCAGGATGCGGAGCGCCTCGTCATGCCGGCGCGCCGACGCCAGGGTGTCCGCCTCGCGCTGGACGGCATCAAACGTCGGCGTCGGCGTCGGCGTTTCGGCGCCGACCGGCATCAGGGGCGCGAGCAGCGCGAGCAGCGCCGCAGCGACTTTCCGGAATCCGGCGGTCTTCATTACTCCATCTCCAGTACAAGGTTCTGAAAACCGGTCGGACTGTGCCACTGCCCACCGTTCCAGGCGCCGTCGTTGGCGACGATCATCGTACCCAGCTTGTTGCCTTGTGTGATGTTGACGCCGATCTCCGCAAGCGGGATGACCGCGCGAGCCGTCCAATAGCCCGGCCGGGCCTGGCAGGCGACAGACCATTGTGGAGGTTTCGAGTCGATGGCGCTCGAGCCGCGACCGCTGTACTGCAGCCCGTTAAGGGCGAAGGCGAGGTGGTAGTAGGAGCCTGCCGTCCGCAGGCCGCCGTCGATGAAGCACTCGACATACGGACCATCCTGCCCGCCCCAGCCGAATCCGGGCTGGTTCGCATTGCGCGCAAACTTGCCGGCCTGATAGTCGGCAAAGAAGCTGGGGTCTTCGAAACGCGCGGCGAGGTAGAGATTGTGCTTGTCGTGCAGAAACCGAACCGTGCTTTTCCGGCTGGCCGGCGTCTGGGCGTCGCTGATTTTGGAAAAACCGTCGATCAGCGCCCCCCGGGCCCACTCGGCGGCGTTCACATCGTCGCCCGCGGGCGGGGTTTCCGAAAACGG
>CAZYRQ010000621.1:0-1510 GCA_964649455.1 uncultured Lentisphaerales bacterium | reverse complement strand
GGCGATACCACATAGAGGCGGGCCGGGGGCTGGCTGGCGAGCGCCGCCAGCTCGGCATCGGTTTCGCCCGACCACGGCGTGATCAGTCGCCACGATTCAGTGCGCGGCCCGCGCGCCCGCGCCGCCAGCAGCGGCCCGGCCGCCGTCGCGTCCGCCACCAGGATATCGCCCGCGCCGAGCTGCCGGCCGACACCCTGCACGAAGTTCTCCGCCGAGCGCTCGTCCTGCTTCCACGGCAGCAGCCAGTAGCGAACCTCATCGCGGAACGGTAGACGACGGCTGCGGTTGATCTCGATCCGGGCGGTCGCGACAACGGCTCGCAGCACGAGCGGGCCGCATACGGCGCACGCCATCCCCACCGCCAGCCAGATCGGCCCGCCGCGTCGTTGACTCGGCATCCACCATCCCCTCGCCCACCACGCTGGTGTGCGCCCCTCCGGCACCTTGCCCGAGGCACCCGGGGCGCCGCCGATTCCGGCCCAGACGGCCAGCAAACCCAACGTCGGCAGCACAAAGGTGGCCTGATCGGGAACGAAATAGCGAATCCAGAAAAGGAGATGCAACACCGTCAGTGCCAGCAAAGGAAGGCGCATCACCGCAGGCAGGGCACGGCAATCAGGTCTCGCATGCTGATCCTTGCATGATCCATGCATCAATCCTGCCGATCCTGAAATCCTGTCAACTGAGTGGGCGAAACATTCCGCAAGCCCCGGCAGCGCCAGCAGCCAGCAGGGATTGAGCAGGCTCACTCCCGCCAACGCGAAATTGGCAACGGTTTGTCGCCAAATTGGCGCCTCCAGCCCCAGCACACGCACTTGATAACCCGAACCGAACAGCAGACTCTGCAACGTCGCGAGCCCCTCGCCCGTCCGTACATATTCCCGCGCCACCAGGGCGAGCAGCGGAGCCGCGCCGGCCATCCAGGCGACCGCCGCCGCAGCCAGCCATACCAGCCGCGAGGCCAGGGGTCGGCCGCGCAGCAATCCCGGCAGCAGCAGTAGATAGACGGGCAGACTCAGCCAGGCGGTGTTGTGAATCGCCAGATGCAGCCCGTTGACGGCGAAGAGCAGAACCAGCCAGCCTCCCCTGCGTTGCGGAAGATAGCGCGACAGGATGTAGAGTTCCGCCATCAACGCCGCCAGCGCCCATGTGTAGACCTCGGCGATCGTCGCCATCCACCACGCCATATGCGACAGACCCAGGAACGTCACCGCCAGCAGGACCTGCCGCCGGCTCGCCGTCAGCCTACCGACCAGTGCGGCCAGGAAGGCCAGCGCCGCGGCCATGCCAACCCCACTGCAGAGGTTGATGGCGTAGCAACGGATGGCAGAAGGAAAGCAGGCAGCAAAACTCTGGGCGATCAGAATGTAGAGTGGATGGGCGCGCGCCAGCCCCGCATGCCACTGATAATCACCCACCAGCACACGGTACTGGAATTCCCCGCTATCCTGCCACCCCACCCCGCGCTGGGTCGTCAATACGTACAGGATCGTGAAAGCAACAAACACCC
>CAZYRQ010000620.1:0-1511 GCA_964649455.1 uncultured Lentisphaerales bacterium | reverse complement strand
CTCCCCGCTCGCGCGGTGCGGGCGCCCGGCGCGGATGGCCTCGGCCATGTCCGAAGGCCCCAGCCCGCGCCCATTCCCGGGAAAGCCCGCGCTGAGCGGCACCTCGCGCCAGTCCTTTTCACCCTTGATCCGCAACCGCACCGGGCCGCCGAACCCGTTGGGGTCGGGGACCGACAACGAGCCTTCCGAGCCGAAAATCTCGATGCACGGCGCTTCGGACGACCAGACGTCGAAGCTCGTGGTCAGCGTGCCGATGGCGCCCGAGGCGAAATCCATCACGCCCGCGATGTGGGTCGGCACCTCGACCCGGATGCGCCGCCCCCGTTTCTTCTCGCTCGTGATGATACGCTCGGGGAAGGAAATCCGGGCCGACCCGGTCACCCGGCGCACGGGACCGAGCAGCGCAACCAACGCGGTCAGGTAGTAGGGACCCATGTCGAACAGGGGACCGCCCCCGGTCTGGTAGTAGAACACGGGATCGGGATGCCAGCCCTCGTGCCCGTGGCAGAGCATGAACGCCTGGGCCGCCACCGGCTCGCCAATGACGCCTTCGTCGATGAGCCGGCGGCAAGTCTGGATGCCGGCCCCCAAGAAGGTGTCCGGAGCGTTGCCCACGCGCACGCCGGCCCGAGCCGCCGCATCCAGCAGTTTCCGACCCTCGGCGCGGGTCAAAGTCAACGGCTTTTCGCCATACACATGCCGTCCGGCCGCCACGGCCTGCATCGCCACCGGATAGTGCCCCTTGGGCGTGGTAACGCATTTTCGCGACTATCTAAAATAACACCGTTGCAATCACGCGACTGTATAAACTGGCCAGGCGCCGCGTCATGTATTTGTAATACGCTGTGCTCCAGTCACTTAAGCGTCCTTTCTTCCTTTCCCGGCGGTTGGCACGCTTTCTGTGTATAGTCTAGGCATGAATCGGGAGAGTCTTTCATGACGACCGTGGCGGTGACCACGTGGAACGGACGCGTTTCGCCGGTGCTGGACGTGGCGCGGCAGGTCGAGCTGCTGGACGTCGAGGACGGCCGCGTGGTGGGCCGGCGGCAGGCCGGGTTGCCGGGCGCGGATCCGTTTCAGCAGGCTGCGGCGCTGCTGGCGCTGCGCGCGCGGGTGCTGATCTGCGGCGCGGTCTCGCGTCCGCTGGCCGATCAACTGATCGCGGGCGGGATCGAACTGGCGCCGTTCACGGCGGGCGAGACCGAGGCCGTGATCCGGGCCTGGCTGGACGGCACGCTCGCCAATCCCGCCCTGCGCATGCCGGGTTGCCGCGGAAGGCGCCTGGGCTGGTGCGGCGGCGGCCGCGGCCGTCATGGGCGTGGGTGCCGCGCGGGGGGGGCTTGATGAACCACCCGGTCAACAGAGACTTTGTCGCGAGCTTTGTCGGAGCAAACCAAACACATGCGGCACGCGACGCGTGGCATGAACAGAAAGGATGAGCAACATGAAGCTGGCCATCACATCCACAGGCGACTCGCTGGCGAGCAATCTCGATCCGCGTTTCGGACGGG
>CAZYRQ010000619.1:0-1511 GCA_964649455.1 uncultured Lentisphaerales bacterium | reverse complement strand
GGTGCCAGATCCAGACCTGCGGGCAGATGTAGTGCACCGTGCGGATGCCGCGCGCGTGGGCGCGGGCGGCCAGCCGCAGGTTGAAGCCCGGGTAGTCGATCGTCAGCACGAGATCGGGGCGCCAGGTGTCGAGCTCGCCGGTCATCCGTCGCAGCAACCGGCTGAAGAAGCGCGCCTGCCGCAGCACCTCCCAGAAGCCGATCACCGCCGTCTGATCGCAGTGGCAGAGCAGGTCGAGCCCTGCAGCGCGCATGGCGTCGCCGCCGATGCCGCGGAAGACCAGGGGACGCGGGCTGGCCGCTCGCAGATGGCCCATGAGGGCGGCGCCGTAAACGTCGCCCGAGGCCTCGCCGGCCACAACGAGGATCCGCAGGGGACGCTCTGGCGCGGGGGCGTTCATGGCACCGGGGACTCCGCGGGCGGACGCGTGGGGGCGGGCGGCAGTCCCGAGTCGAGCGCCACTACCGCGATGCCGCGGCGGTTGGCGCCCGCGACGACCGCCTCGCGGTCGAGCAGGATCGTGCGCCCGGCCTGGAAGGCGAGTGCGCCGGCGCGCGCCTGGCGCAGCACCTGGAGCGTGACGGCCCCGACGACGGGGATGTCGAAACGCATGTCGTGCCCGTCGCGGGCAACCTTGACGACGACCGCGCCGGGGCCACCGAGCCGCGCGCCGCGCCGGATGGCGGCATTGGTGCCCTCGAAGGCCTCGGCTGCCAGGATCATGCCGTCCTTGACGACGACGGTTTGACCGATGTCGACTGCGCCGATGGTCAGCGCCGCGCGGTGGCCGTGCGCGATGTCGGCGGCCTCACGCGCATCCGGGGCGCGCGCCGTGAGCACGCCGGCCGTCGGCAGGTAGTGTTCCATGTAGGTCGAGGCCGGCAGCACGCGGATACGGCGCGCCTCGAGCTGCGCGGCCACCGCGCCGAAGATCGTGTGCGCGCTCTTGACCCGCAGGCGGCACATCGTGTCGAGCGCCAGGGAGTCGAACCGCGTGGTGAAGAGGGCCGAGGGGCGGATCTGCCCCGCCAGCATCACCTGGCCGATGCCGAGCGACTCGATCCAGCCGAGCGCGCGCCGCACCTCACCCACGCCGAGTCGGCAGACCTCGTCGGCCAGCGCATCGAGCCGCCGGCTAGCCTGGCCGCGCAGGGCCAGCACGACGATGCGCCGGACGCCTGCGGCCCGCGCGCCTGCGGCGACCAGCAGGGGATACTGGCCAGAACCGGCGATGATCAGGAGGGCTTGGGCCTGGGGCGATGGCGTCATGGGGCGATTGTAAACGGGGCGGGGGCGAAAGACAAGGCGCGAGCCGTTTGCTGTCGTGAGCCGTTTGCGTAAGGCCGGCCTGGTGATGACGAATCTGGCGGGCGAGCGTCCTCGCGAGCCGTTTGCGTAAGGCCGGCAAGGTGATTACGAATCTGGAGGGCGAGCGTCCTCGCGAGCCGTTTGCGTAAGGCCGGTCAGGTGATGACGAATCTGGAGGGCGAGCGTCCTCGCGAGCCGTTTGC
>CAZYRQ010000618.1:0-1512 GCA_964649455.1 uncultured Lentisphaerales bacterium | reverse complement strand
ACTACTGGAAGGTCGGCGGATTCGCCATGTACCCGATCGGCCTCTGCTCGGTCGGGGCCGTGGCGCTGATCGTCTACTGTTGGATGCAGTACCGGGCCGTCAGGATGACCCAGCCCCATCTCGTGCCGCTCCTCAAGGAGGCCCTCGCGCGGCTCGACATCGTCCAGGCCCAGGGCATCTGCAGCGGCGCGCCCGGCATGCTCGCCAACATCCTCGGGGCGGGACTCTCGCGCGTGGACGAGCACGCGCTCGACACCGCCCGTATCGAGAAGGCCATGGAGGAGGCCTCGGTCGAGGAGGTCAACGAGGGTTTGAAGCCGCTGACCTACCTCTCGGTCATCTCGCAGGTGGCGCCGATGTTCGGCCTGCTCGGCACCGTCACCGGCATGATCGGCGCCTTCAACAAGATCGGTCTCGGCGGCATGGGCGATCCCGAGAAGCTGGCCTCCGACATCGGCGAGGCAATGATCACGACGGCCGCCGGACTGATGGTCGCCATTCCCGCGATGTTCGCCTACTTCGGTTTCAAGGCGCAGTTCACGGCCAACCTCGCGCGGATCAACACCGTCGCCGGCGACCTGGTCCACACGCTGGACGCGAACGCCCGTAAGGCGGGACACGCCAGCGCGCCGTCCGCCGGGCAGGTCCTCTAGGCGGGGCGGGAGCCGGCCATGCGCATGCCGATCGAACAGCAGGAGGAGACCAAGCTGCAGATGGCACCCATGATCGACATGGTGTTCCTGCTGATCATCTTCTTCATGACCGCCTCGCACCTGAGCTCGCAGAAGAACCTGGACCTCGACATTCCCGACGCGCGCAGCGGCACCGTGCCGAAGGAGCGTCCGGACCGCTGGACGGTCAACATCCTGCGCGACGGATCGGTCTTCAGCGGTCAGCAGCCGGTCACCCTCGACGAGCTGCGCGCGCGCGTCGCGGCGCGCGTGCAGGCCGACCCCGGCGTCAAGGTCTACCTGCGCGCCGACAAGCTGACGCCCCACCGCCAGGTGCGCCTGGTGATGAACGCCATGGCCGAGGCGGGCGTCGGCGACTTCATCTTCGGCGTCTTCTCGCCCGCCGAGGCGAGGGGAGGGGAGCCATGAACGTCCGGCTGCCGTCCGCCGAGGAGCCCGAGCTCAGCATGGCTCCGCTGATCGACATGACCTTCCTGCTGCTGATCTACTTCATCTGCACGTGCAGCCTGATCATGCCCGAGGCCGACCTGGGCATCCGCCTCCCCGGGATGGTCGCCCAGTCGACGACCGTCGACATGCCGGACGAGCAGATGATCGAGGTGCGCGGGAACGGGCAGGTTTTCCTCAACGACCGCGAATACGATGCGGCCGCCTCGCAGGAGCTGCCGGAACTGCTGCGCACCCTGCGGCAGTACAAGGCCTCGTCCGAGGCCGCCGGCAACCAGGCCCTGATCACGATCTGGGCCGACGACGAGACCCCGCACCAGCGGGTGATCGACGTCATGAACGCCTGCGCCGCCGCGCGCATCAAGGACATCTC
>CAZYRQ010000617.1:0-1515 GCA_964649455.1 uncultured Lentisphaerales bacterium | reverse complement strand
GATCTGGCTGATGAGGGAGAAGGGCATCCAGATGCCCTGGTCGCGCGACCGGACCACATAGGCGTCCGGGAAGAGGCGCATGTAGGTGTCGAAGGCCGAGCGGAATCCCCAGCGCGGGTCGCAGGGGAAGAAGCAGAACGCGAAGGAGGCCGCGTTGGGTAGCGGTTCGCTCTCCGGTACCAGCGCCAGGTCGAGGTTGATGGCGAGACAGCGCCGTTCGGCGTCGTAGCCCAACTGGAACTGCGCCGGATGCCGCGGATCCAAGGCTAGGGCCAGGCCGCGGCGGGCATCATGCACCGCAGCGACGGGATAGACGGAGATGCGCTGCGAGCCGCAGGCGGCCGGCTCCGTTTGTTCGTAGCATCCGGTCGCCCCGATCACGCGGCTGCGCCGGATATCGTCGTCCCAGAGCCAGCCCGTGGCGTCGAGGGGAACCGCGAAGGAGAGCGCCAGCGCGCGGTCGCCGCCTCGCAGGTTCGTCACCCGGCCGTCGACCGCGATGCAGGCGGGCGTGGCGACGAAGCGGGCCTCGATGCCGAGCGCCGCTCCGGGACAGACTCCCTGAAAGACGTGCCCAGGGGCCGAGCGGTCATTGCGCGGTTCGAACGTCTGCCGGCGACGCGCGGGATCGGCTTGGTCGACCACCGAGAAGCCGGAGTCGCCACCCCCGGCCAGGGGTTGCCCGCCAAGGGTCAGCGCGGCAATGCCGCCGTGCAGAATTTCGACTGTCAGCCCCTGGGTTGTTTCGAGTGTGATCATGCCGTTCTCCGATGTGGGGATCAAGGGGCGTATAATGACCCAGGGATGTGGTTGGAAGCAAGGCGAAAGCACGGGAAAGCATTGACCCGTTGTATCGGGACGGGTACACTGGACGCGTTTGGAACCCTTGCCGCGCATGCGGCGGGTGTTCCGGCTGGGAGAGGAGCAGATGAAGACGCAGATTTTATCAGTCTGGATGATGCTCGCGGTCGTCGGCGGCGTACGGATTGAGGCGGCGGAGCCGCGTGCCGGTACGGATGCCGGGACGGGGGGCGGCACGGATCTCTGCCGTGCCCTGCCGGGCGCCCGGAATACGGAGACCGTGCCGAAACAGGTTGCGGATGCGGCCCGCGCGAGCTGCACCGCCCTGACCGAAGCGATCAACAAATGCGTGCATCTGGAGAACACCGTGATCTGGCTCGGTGTCTGGCAGCAGGCGCAGGCCACCGGGAACGCCGTCTACACAAACCGTCTCGATTTCGCGGAATTGCAGCAGCGGATTAAACGCCTCACCGCCGAACTCGGCGCGCATGCCGACCAACTCCAGACGCTGATCCGCCATCAGAACACGATGGCGCCCTGAGCGCGAATGACGCTAAATTTGCGTTGGGTAGGGGGTTTCTGCTATCGTTTCCCCTTCGCTTAACCAGGATTCCACATGGCAACGATTCATCCTACCGCGATCGTGCATCCCGGCGCCCAGATCGGCGAAAATGTCGTCATCGGCCCCTATTCCATCATCGGCGAACATGTCGC
>CAZYRQ010000616.1:0-1520 GCA_964649455.1 uncultured Lentisphaerales bacterium | reverse complement strand
GCCGGCATGCGCCTGGAGGGCGGCACGGTCGTGGACTGCGTGTTCTCCAACAACTACACGCAGTGTTCCGGCGGGGCGGGCATGACCGGCGGGGGTATCGACATCCGCGGCTCCGGCGCGCTGGTTGACCGCTGCGTCATTGCCAACAACACGGTCTCGGACGGCGGCATCTCGTACGGCGGCGGCGTCTACATCAATGCCGGTACCATCCGCAACTCGCTCATCGTCGGCAACTACTCCGTGAATTACGGTGGCGGACTCGCCGTGGCCGGCACCGGCGCGGCGCTGAACTGCACTGTGGTCCGGAACACGTCCGGCACGGGTGCCGGCGGGATCCACCAGAACGGCGGCACGGTGACAGATTGCGTGGAGTGGCGTAACGCCTCTGTTAACGAGGGCGAGGATCCCTCGCCAGACCCGGGATTCGAGGACGGCGCCAACGGCGATTACCATCCGGTCGCGGGCTCGTCGCTTATAGATGCCGGGACACGCACCCCCGCCGCCGCCGAATTGGATCTCGCTCGCAACGCACGAGTGTCGGGTTCCGGAATCGACCTCGGTTGCTACGAGCTCGACGCGAGCGTTTTCGTTGTCGGCGTCTCCTGCGACGATGACGGGGCGTTCGGGCCCAGGGACGTCACCTTCACCGCGACCGTGATGCCGTCGGGGCTCACTCTCGACGGCGACAAGTTCTACTGGACCTTCGACGGTACGGCGCCAAGCGCGGTAAACCACGCCGCAACGGGCATCTCCGTGACGCGCAGTCTCGCCCCCGCGATCTACTCGGTGCGGCTTGCGGCGGAGATCGAAGGCAGCATGCATACCGTCGACAAGATGGACTGGCTGACCGTCTATCCCGAAACGGTCTTTGTGATGGTGCCGCATAGCGACACGCATGTGCCGTCGGCCCCGTACGGGTCATGGGAGACCGCCGCCACGAATCTCGCCGCCGCGATGCCTTATGCCATCGATGGGGCGACGGTGATTCTGGACGATGGCGTCCATCCGCTGACGACCGCGGTTGCGCACACCCGTGCCGTGACAGTCACGTCGCGGAACGGGCGCGACACCACCACGGTGCAATCGATGGCCACGAGCCACTGGCAGAATCAGTACCGCTGCTTTACGTTGACCCACGATCAGGCTGTGCTCTCGGGGCTGACGATCCGGGGCGGCTATACGTCCTTTGGCGGCGCGCTCCGCATCGACAAGGGTGTCGTGACCAACTGCTTCGTTGCCGAAGGCATCGCCTCGGGGAACACCGGCGGCGGCGGCGCCTATATGACCGGCGGCACGCTCGTCGATTCAGTACTCTACCGCTGTCGTTCGATCGACGCAGCCGGCAACGGGGCGGGGCTCTGGATTTCCGGACCGGGACTTGCGTATCGCTGCACGATCATCAGCAACTACTGCACCCGCACCAATCCGCGCGGCGGCGGCGTCAATGTCGAGAAGGGCGGCGTTGTCCGCAACTCGCTGATCGCCTTCAACGAGAACGACGGCTACGGCGCGGCGATCGT
>CAZYRQ010000615.1:0-1527 GCA_964649455.1 uncultured Lentisphaerales bacterium | reverse complement strand
AGCGCCCGCACGTAGCGTCCGAAGGCCGCCGGCTGGGGATACTCCTTGTGGCGCTGCGTCTTCTGGTACCCGGGCAGCGTGCCGTAGAGATTCTTCACCGCTGCCGTCAGCGTGGTGAGCCGGTGGGTCTTGACCTTCGGCAGGCTGACGATCAACTGCGCGTCGAGCGCGTCCGCCGCCACCTGGAAGGTGTAGCCGCCGCGGGTGACCGTGCGCGCGGTGCGCTGCTCGAAACTCACCAGCGGCGCCCCGAGGTCGCGGCAGACCGCCTCGACGCCGGTCCGCTCCCAAACCCGCGCCAATTGCGCCGCGCTGGCGGGGCTGTCGCCGACGGTGACCGACGCGCCGCAGGCCTGCAGACGGGAAACGACGGCGCGGAGCAGCGTGGGATGCGTCGTGACCGCCTCGTCCGGCGTCCGGTCGGTCAACAGGTTGGGCTTGACCAGCACGACGGTGCCGCGCGGAACAAGCTGCTCCCACGTGCCAAGGTCTTCCAGCAGCCGATCCAGCGCGGCCGGCAGCGCCGCGTCGTAGGCTTTGCAGGGGCGGAAAGCTACCGCTGCGGACGCTGTGGGAACCGGCGCCATCCTGGTTAGCCGGCGGCGATGTTCACGAGGCGTCCGGGCACGACGACGATCTTGCGAACCTTCTTGCCTTCCAGATGGCGGATCACCTGTGGATCGGCCAGCGCGGCGTGTTCGAGGTCGTCGCGCGAGGCGTCGGCCGGCAGTTCGATCTTGCCCCGCACCTTGCCGTTGATCTGCAGTACGACCTCGATCGACTCGGCCTTCAATGCTGTGTCGTCGGTGGCCGGCCAGCCGGCCTTCGTGATGCCGGCCGGGTGCCCCAGTTCGCCCCAGAGCTCCTCGGCGACATGTGGCGTGAAGGGGGCCAGCATCCGCACCATGCCGGCCAGCGTGTCGCGGTAGACGGCCCGGGCCTGGGGCGTCTCCAGCGCCTCCGTCTTCAGCGCATCGAGCGCGTTCATCAGCTCCATGATCTGGGCGATAGCCGTGTTGAAACGGAACCCCGTCTCGATGGCGTCGGTCACGTTCTTGATCGTCAGGTGCAGCTTGCGGTAGAGGTCGCGCTCGGGACGTGCCATCGCCTGCAGATCGGGGCGTACCGACGCGCCGCGCAGCATGTCGCGGGCCTCCCAGACGCGGCGCCAGAGGCGTCCCAGGAAGCGGTAGGGCCCCTGGATGCCCGTGTCCTGCCACTCGGCATCCATCTCCGGCGGCCCGATGAAGAGCGTGTAGAGGCGCAGGGTGTCGGCGCCGTAGTCGGCGATGAGCTGGTCGGGACTGATCGCGTTGCCCTTCGACTTCGACATCTTGTAGAGCTTGCCGTCGTCGGCCTTCCTGCAAATCATGCCCTGCGTGAAGAGCGCCTCGAACGGTTCGCCGAAGGGGCAGCAGCCGGCGTCGTGCAACACCTTGACCACGAACCGCGAGTAGAGCAGGTGGAGCACAGCGTGCTCCACGCCGCCGATGTACTGGTCGACCGGCAGCCAGCGCGCGATGTCGG
>CAZYRQ010000614.1:0-1532 GCA_964649455.1 uncultured Lentisphaerales bacterium | reverse complement strand
TAGAATCTGTGCGTGTTGACATAATTCGGCATGCCGACAAACAGTCGCGGAGTGCTATTGGCCTGGCCGACCACATTGACCGAACGGCTCCAGGTATCGACCAGCTTGATTATCGCCGGAGTCTCGGCCGTGGTGTCTATGGCACTGATGTTGTAACCGCCGACGCTTGTGCTTACGTAGACGATATCCTTGCCGTTGACATTGGCAACACGCATGCAATATGGGGTGGTCAGATTTGTAACCGGCCCCCATGCGGCATCCTTGAGGAAGGTGAAGTCGTTGGTCACGGCGCCCCCTTCCGACGTGTTGGCCTGGAGGGTGTAGCGGGATAGATTGCCGGCAACGTAACCGTAGAGCTTGCTGCCGTCGGAACTCCCCGCCACAGTACGTAGGACGGCTGGTGTCTCGTCATCCGTGAGGGCCGTGTAGATTGCGCCCGTCCGGGCCGTGCGGTCGAGAACCCAGACATAGTTCGCTGTCGCACCACTCATGCCGCCGACGGCGATATTCTGTCCGTGGAGGAACCCGATGTTGTCGCAGACACCGGAAGTGTGGTTGGGAGCGTTGTACTTCACGGTCAGGCTTATCGGGTTAAGCACGTCGTCCTTGTCGAAGAAAGCTACTCTTCTGGCGGAGTCGCCCGATCTCGATACGGCCACCGCGATCAGGTTGTCGCTGTCGTACACATCCAGCGGCGCCGCATTGTATGCATCCGTCGTCTCAAGCGTGGTCTTGAAGAGCGCGGGGTTGACATGCCAGGCATCGGGCTTCGAGAAGAAGGCGGAAACCGTTGCCGTTTCGCCGAGAGCGGCTTCTACGGTGAGGGTGTAATCCTCCTGGCCGCGCGAGCCGGATATCGTGATCCCGTTCGTTACAACGGCGGCGACGACGTAGCCGCTATCGGGAGTGAACGTGTACTCCTGGGAGAGCGCGGAAGTCGAGGTGATGGTGGCTTCGGCAACGGAGGAAGAACCCTTGTGACCGACAATCTGAATGATTGTGGCGGGGATCAGCTCGAAGGTCACTACTATCTCGTCGTCCGTGGCGATGTTCTCCAGTTCATAGGACGTGGCGCCGGCGGCGACGGGAATGGCCATGCTGTTGTTTGTGAGGGCCGCGATACGGTAGCCGGCGTCGGCGGTGTAGGTCACGCTGTTGTTCACGTCCGGATAGACGTAGATCGTGGCGCTCTTGACCGTCGAGCTGCCGTTGGCTCCGACGGTCTGCGTGGCCGTGGTCGGGCAGTAGTCCGTGTGGCGCAGGGTGATCAGGTACGGTCCGACGCCGGCGGAGGTCGAATTGCCGAGGTAGCCGTACATGTCGTCGTCGGTCCCTGTAATGGGCGAGTAGCCACCCTTGGCCGCGCCCCCGAGAGGGGCGACCGCGTGGGTGGCGACAGGATTCGTGGTGACGAGGCTCAAGCCGTCGGCCGCCAGGTCGAAGACCTTGATGGCGTCGCTCGCGCCGGCGTCCACGACGATCAGGCGCGGCGTGTTGTCGGCCGTGCCGGTGATGCGCATGTTCTGCGTCCG
>CAZYRQ010000613.1:0-1533 GCA_964649455.1 uncultured Lentisphaerales bacterium | reverse complement strand
TTGATCGGCTCGTAGATGGAACCATAGCCAGACACCGTGGTGTCAATCGTGCGGCTATTCTCCGTCGACAGTCCGCCACGACCGCCGTGACTGGCGCCGTCTGTTCCCGTGGGGCAACCGGGCCCGGTCCCGACCGCGTAGCCCTTGCGCGCCACATCGATCATGCCGCCCGCCGCGATCGTCAAATCGCCGCCCACCGTCAGGTCGAGCTTGTAGGCGTCACCCGATGGGTTGGCGGGACAGGTCAGGCTCGCGCCAGCCGCCAAGGTCAGATCGCCCGGCAACGCGAGCGGAGCATAACTCACCAGTTCCGTCCCCGCCCCGAGGGTCAGCGAGGAAGACGGATGGATGCGTCCTGTCGAGGCCCGTAGCAGAACCTGAAGGTTCGCGATGCCGAACACCGGCATCACCTCCAGTTTGCCGGCGCCATCGATGTTGATGCCGTCACGCGTTGACGATGCATCGCCGCGAAGCACCGTGTTGGTCAGAATCAGGGTGTCATCGGTGCCGACCGAAAGAAAACCACCATTGGTGAGGGTGATGCTGGCAAACTCGAAGGTACCGGCCGCGCGGTCGTCGAGGGGCGTGTAATGGCCGTCGGTGGCAAAAAAACCGGTTCCCTTGATAATCAGATCACCGCAACCGGGGCGATGCGCCGGGGTTTCGAGATAGATCGTTCCCGCGCCCGAACGGTTTTCCTGAAAGCTCCAGGATGCCGGACCCGTTTGCGAACCAAATGCCTGACAGGACGCTTGGAAGTTCGCAAAGTCGGCACCCGCATTGGTTACGACCAGCGCGATACGTCCCCCGCCGCCGGGACTATGAAAATTCGTCAGCAGACCACTGTTGGCCTGGATGAGACCACTGGACTGGCCGATGATCGCGCCGGCCGTGATAAAGACCGCGCCGCCTGAACCGCTATAGTTGGCTGTCGGCGCTCCATTGGCCCGCATCTGGCCATCCAGAAAGACCGTTCCACCCACCGTGAGGTGGATGATGCCGCCGCCGCTGGCGCCGTTGCCACCGCTGCCGGGATTTGTGGGCGCCGTGATCGAGCCGTAGCATTTCGTCTTGTTTCGTCCCGTGCCGCCGTAGGCGCCACCATGCTCGCCGCTGGCGAACGATCCGGGACCCTTGCGCATGGCATAGCCATTCGTGCTCACATCGAGCGCGGCATTGGGGCCCAGACGGAAATCGCCGCCGACCGAGACGCGCAAGCGGTACAATTCGGTCGCCTGCGCGCTGGGGTGCGGCAGATGGGTCCAGGTGCCGTTGCTGATGACGCAGTCACTCGCAATGACGAAGTTGGTCAACCCCGCACTGCCGTAGGTTGTGGCGATGGTGACCGTGCCGATGTACCCCGTTTGTGTCCACGAGTTGACCGGCAGGTTCAGATCCCACGTCATGTCCTTGTTGGATCCCGCGACGAGCACAATCTCGTCCCCCGCCGCGGGCGGGGTCCCGCCAACCCAGTTTGCCGCCGTACTGGCCAGGTTGTCGCTACCCACGCCACTCCAGACACGAACCGCGCCG
>CAZYRQ010000612.1:0-1536 GCA_964649455.1 uncultured Lentisphaerales bacterium | reverse complement strand
CGAAAGACAAATCTGTGGACCCGCGTTCGGGCGCGGTGCGACGGCACCATGTGGATGAGCAAGTGCTGCAGCGCGCCATGCGTGAAGCGGTGGTTCGCGCGGGCATCGCGAAACCAGCCCACGTGCATACCCTGCGGCACTCGTTTGCGACGAGCCTCCTGTTGCAGGGCGTGAACATCCGCGAGGTCCAGCAGTATTTGGGGCACGCCAGCGTGGAGACGACCATGATCTACACGCATGTGATCAGAGGCTTGGATAGCACGGCCGAGAGTCCGCTGGATGCGCTGGGTGCCGTGATATAGCGAGCCCGCGCAAGCTATCCTGCAGGAATCCATACTCCATTCACCTGTGGGCGGAGATGGCTGCGTCATGTCTTCTCTTCACCCGAAATACCCCCGCAGCGACACCGCCGGGCTCCAGCCCCGGCTGGCGGGGACGACGGTGTCGTAGGCGGGCGCGGTGGGCGTCTCGTTGATGAACTTGACCGCGACGATGCCGGTGCCGCTGATGTGATGGCTGTAGTGCGTATACTGCCCAATGACGTAGCTGTAGTCGATGGCCGAAAAGTCGAACCAGGGGGCGATCACCAAAGAACCCCACCGTCCCATGTCAACACCCTCGGGGATCGGCACCAGGATCGTCCCCGCGACATCGGGCGTCGGGTTGATCGGAACCTCGCCGATCCGCTCAAGCGAGGCGGTCGAGGTCGCCGCGTTGCCCCCCTCGGCAACCGTCCCCCCTATCGATACGCTCTGAACATCGCCCCGCCAGAACCCAGTGTCCGGCTGCTCGGCGACGGCCGCCAGTGCGATGATGTGGGGGCGGTTGAATTGATCAAATGGTTTGTCCCTGCCGATGAAGCATGCTATGGTTCAACATCATGATTGCAGGCAGCGTTGCCTTTTGCCGGAGGTTATTCAGGTGTACCGCTTCGTCGCGGGCCGTCGTCTGGTTGGCCGCGACGCTTGCTGCGACCGCACCGGCCATGACGCTCGACGTGCCGCGCCTGCCCGCGCCCACCTTCGCCGACCGGGAGGTCTCCGGCGATGCCGCCATTCCGGCGAACGCCGCCGAGAACCTGCGGCGCTTCCGCCTGGAACTCACTTTCGACGCCACACCCTCGAACAACGTGCAGATCGCCTTCGGGCACGACGCCGAACCGCTGGACGGCGCCCTGGCCGCCGAGGAGACAGCCTTCATCATCGGCTGGGACGGCGGCGCGTGGTTCCTGCGGCCCGCCGGGCTCAAGGAGCGCTTCGTCCACGCCCCCGCCGATGGCCAGACGCCCCGGCAGCGAACCCTTCGCGCCGCCATCCGGGTCAATACGCAGGGCACCCCGACAGCCGTTGAGTTCAGCGACGATGCGGGCGCCTTCGCGTTCGACGGGCTCCCGCCCGCGCCCCTTTGGCTCGCCCCGGACAACTGGAATCTTCTGCGGGTGACCGTCCGCGGGGCGGCCATCGCGGAGGAGGATGTCCGCGTCCGCTTCCTGCCCGACGGGGCTACGATCATCCTGAGGTAGCCCGGCATGGAACA
>CAZYRQ010000611.1:0-1539 GCA_964649455.1 uncultured Lentisphaerales bacterium | reverse complement strand
TTTCCTCGCTTACCTGCCGCTCTTCCGCGCGCCCCCCTGTCGCTAACCGATTACCCCAAGATTCGGCAAGATTCGGTAAACACTGTCGCAGGAGTGGAGCCGGGCCTCCGGGACGGCCAGTCGGATTTGCCGTACGTTGGTATGACGCTCACGGCATCCGGGCCTGGGCGAAGCGGATCCGGCCGGCCAGGTCGCGCGCGATCTCGATCTCCGCGAACCCGGCCTGTTCGAGCAGCGCGCGGACGGCCTCGCCCTGGTCGTGGCCGATCTCGAGAAAGCACCAGCCGTGCGGCTTGAGGACCAGGGCTGCGTCGGGGATCAACTGGCGCAGGATTTCCAGGCCGTCGGCGCCGCCGTCGAGGGCGCTGCGCGGCTCGAAGTCGCGGATCAGCGCCGGCAGCTGCGCGCAGGTGCGGCTGTCGATGTAGGGCGGGTTGGCGACCACCGCGTCGAGCGAGGCGGGCGGCAGGCCGGCGCAGCAGTCGCCCTGGATGAAAGTGATCCGCGCGGCGACGTCGTGGCGCGCGGCGTTCTCGCGGGCCAGTTCGAGCGCCGCGAACTCGCAATCCACGGCCACGATCCCGCAGCGGGGTGCCTCGGCGGCCAGGCTTACCGCGATGCAGCCGCTGCCGGTGCCGATGTCGCCGAGGCGGGGCGCCGACGCCTGCCAGACGCCGGCCTGGTCGAGCACCCGCTGCACGAGCTGCTCGGTTTCGGGACGGGGAATCAGCGCGCGGCGGTCCACCTTGAACGTCCGGCCGCGGAAGTCCCACTCGCCCAGGATGTACTGCACGGGCTCGTGGGCACCGAGACGCAGGACGCCGCGGCGGAGGGCCGCGACCTGCCAGGGGAGGAGCTGCCGCGAACGCTCGAGGGCCAGCTGCAGGCGGGGCAGGTGCAGGATACGGGCCGCCAGAAGCTCGCACGCAGCCCGTGGCTCCGCGACACCGCGGGCGCCGAGCCAGCGGACCGCCGCGTCCAGCAGCGAGGCCAGCGGACGGGGTGTGGCGGGGGGCGGCGAACCGGCCGGCATGCGGCTCCCGTCAGAAGGGCATGCTGTCGTCGAGGGGCGGCTCGTCCTCCGGAACGACCTCGCCCTCGCCCGCCGCGGTCGCGTCGAGGCGCTCGAACTTGAAGCATTCGAGATTCACGAAATGGCGTCCCTGGTATTCGCGGCCGCGGATGTTGAAGCTCACGCGGAGCCGCTCGCCGGCCTGCACGCCGTCGAGCAGGGCGCAGCCGTCCTTGATGCAGGCGAAGGCGACCTCCTGCGGAAAGCGGTCGTCCTCGGTGGTGAGGACGAATTCGCGCTTGGTGAAGCCGCTGTTGAAGGTCTGCGTCTCCTTGATCAGCTTGACGGTGCCAACCATCTCATACGCCATGGGGATTCTCCGTGTGGGCGCTGCAGGGCAACGCCGGGGTCCGATTGTCCGAAAGATGAGATACTATGGCACAATCCGGAGGGAAAGGCGATTGGAAATGGAGCCGTAATCGGTTAGCGACAGGGGTGGAGCGCCAGGTAGCGGCAGGAACCCTCCT
>CAZYRQ010000610.1:0-1539 GCA_964649455.1 uncultured Lentisphaerales bacterium | reverse complement strand
CGCGACCGCATCATCGAGCGCTGGATCCTCACCCAGCAGCGCCACCACCGCAACGACGTCAAGCGCGTCTACTACCTCTCCCTCGAGTTCCTGATGGGCCGGCTCCTGGCCAGCAACGTCGTCAACATGCAGATGGAGCGGCACTGCAGCGAGGCGCTGGCCGAGCTCAACATGGACTGGGAGAGCCTCTGCGCCTACGAGTCCGACGCCGGCCTCGGCAACGGCGGCCTCGGTCGGCTGGCGGCCTGCTTTCTCGACTCCCTGGCGACGATGAACCTTCCGGCCATCGGCTACGGGCTGCGCTACGACTACGGTATCTTCAAGCAGCGCATCCTGGACGGCGCGCAGGTCGAGGAGCCCGACCACTGGCTCGACCAGGGCTATGTCTGGGAGATCGCCCGGCCCGAGTACGCCTGTGAGGTCGGCTTCGAGGGCCGCGTCGAAGTGGCCTCGATCAACGGGACTGTGCACTGGCGCTGGGTCGCCACGCATTCCGTCAAGGGCGTGCCCTACGACGTGCCCGTGGTGGGCTACGGCGCCGAGTCGGTCAACACGCTGCGCCTCTGGCAGGCGCAGGCCACGGACGCGTTCGACCTCGACGACTTCAACCGCGGCTCCTACGTCGAGGCGGTCGAGCGGAAGGTGCTGGCGGAGAACCTGACGAAGGTGCTCTACCCCAACGACAACGTCCTGCAGGGCAAGGAGCTGCGGCTGCGCCAGCAGTACTTCTTCGTCTCCTGCTCGATCCAGGACATCCTGCGCCGCTTCCGGGCCGACGGCCTGCCCTTCACCCGCCTGCCGGAGCGCGTCTTCATCCAGTTGAACGACACGCACCCGGCGCTGGTGGTGCCGGAGCTCATGCGCATCCTGCTCGACCGCGAGATGCTCGACTGGGACCAGGCGTGGGCCATCACGCGCGCCTGCACCGGCTACACGAACCACACCGTGCTGCCGGAGGCGCTCGAGCACTGGGGCGTCGGCCTCATGGAGCGCCTGCTGCCGCGGCACATGCAGATCATCTACGAGATCAACGGGCGCTTCCTGCGCGAGATCGCGGCGCGCCACCCGGGCGACGTCGGACGGCTGCAGCGGATGAGCCTCATCGACGAGAGCGACGGCAAGCTGGTTCGCATGGCGAACCTGGCCATCGTCGGCTCGTGCTCCGTCAACGGCGTGGCCGCGCTGCACAGCCGCATCCTGCGCGAGCGCATCTTCCCCGACTTCGCCGAGCACTTCCCGGAGAAGTTCAGCAACAAGACCAACGGCGTGACGCAGCGCCGCTGGCTGCTGAAGGCCAACCCCGCCCTCGCGGCGCTGATCACCGAGCGCATCGGCGACGGCTGGATCCGCCAGCTCGAGGAGCTGCACCGGCTGGAGCGCTTTCTCGACGACGCCGACCTGCTGGCGCGCTTCCGCCGCATCAAGCAGGAGAACAAGGCGGCCCTCGCCGCCCACATCCGGCACACGCTGCAGATCGCCGTCAGCCCGGACTCGCTGTTCGACGTGCAGGTCAAGCGGCTGCACGAGTACAAGCGCCAG
>CAZYRQ010000609.1:0-1543 GCA_964649455.1 uncultured Lentisphaerales bacterium | reverse complement strand
CGGCCGCCAAGGCGTCGAAGCCCTCGCGTGTGCCGACCATTTGCACGCCCACAATCCGCGTTCCCTCCTTCACCACGATACGGTAGCGCAGGGGATCCCGGCCGTCGTCCAGGCGCTCTTCCGACAAGGATCCGTCGGCCGGGCGGCCGATCGCATAGAGCTCGATTTCGGGACTCTTGAAGAAGACCGGATAGGGCTGGGGATGATGAGCTTGCAGCGGTCGGCCGGCCGCGGCAGCGACGGCATTGGCGCCCGCCAGCTTGCCCTGAACCGCGGCGTTGCGCACAGAACACTGCACCTGGCCGCCGACCTGCGCGACATCGCCGGCCGCGAAGATTCCCGTGGCGCTGGTTTGAAGGAAGGAATCGACCATAATGCCGCACGCCGTGCTCAGGCCCGCTTCACGGGCCAGATCCGCCAGCGGTTGCGCCCCAGTCGCGAAGAGCACTAGGTCGGTTTCCAGCGCAGTGCCATCCGTCAGTTGGAGCGCAGTTCCCTCCTCCTGCTCCGCTAGCCCGGCCACGCGGGTGCTGGTCATGATCTGTAGACCGTGCTTCTTTAGTGTCGTGCAGATCACGTCGGCAGCCGCCTCGCCGAACTGCAGCGGCATCAGCCGCGGCAGACACTCGATCACCGTGACCTGCATCCCGGCCTCGCAGCCACGGAGTGCCGCCTCGATGCCGAGGATGCCGCCGCCGACAACGACCAGACGCCGACCGGGTGCGGCAAATCTGCGGATCCGGAACGCATCGTCCAGATTCCACAGGGTGAAGAACGGCACGTCGTCAACGAGGCCCTCTACAGGTGGCAGCCGGGGCACCGAACCCGAGGCGAGCACCAGCGCGTCGAACTTTTCAGAACCCGCCCGCGAGACCACGCCGCGTTCTCGTGGCGTGATCGCAGTCACTGCGCCTTCAAGCCGCAGCTCGATGCCTCGCGCGTCATACCATTCCTGCGGACGCATGGCGATCGACCCGGGCTCCAGTTGCCCAAAGGCCACACCTGGCAGGCGCGGCCGGAAATAGGGCAGCACGGGCTCGTTGGAGAAGAGCACGACCTCCGCTCCCGCCTGCCGCGCGCTGGCCGCCGCCTCGACGCCCGCATGCCCCGCCCCGATGACTGCAATTTTCATACGACTCCACTCGGCGACAATCCTTCAGCCTTCATCCGCGAGCATCTCGCACCAGAGCCGGGCCATCTCGCGGTCGGCGGACGATGCCGCCTCATCCCCTGACACTGCTGCGAAGGCGCGCCGTGCCTTCGCCAGATCCCGGTCGATGCGGAAATAGCTCTCCCCCAGACGCAGCCGGACGGCGTGCTGCTCGCGCGTGGTCGGCGCCAGGCTCAACTGCTGCTCGATCACCGACGACACCCGCTGCCGCAGGCTCGGATCCTTGCCGGTGCGGCAGATCGATTCGGCCTGGACGAGCACGCCGCTCAGCACCTGCCGCACCGCCGCCGCGTCCCGCATCTCGAACATGCGCGCCGCCAGCGCCAGCGCCCGGCGGCCCCCATCGGCCGTCTGTCGCAGAATCCGCATGGC
>CAZYRQ010000608.1:0-1547 GCA_964649455.1 uncultured Lentisphaerales bacterium | reverse complement strand
AAAGGTTGATCCCATCAGACTTGTTCAAGAGAAGGCCAAATGAAATGACCGTGCCGTTGGCCCATCGAGTACACGCGGCGCCTTGACAGGCCCGCAGCCATCCACTATAGTTGCGCACTGTCGGATGAACTGGAATGCGGCGGCATTGCCGCGCCACATTCTCCGCAGGCCGCACGGCTCGACGCGGGCGTAATTCAATGGCAGAATAGGAGCTTCCCAAGCTTCTTACGTGGGTTCGATTCCCATCGCCCGCTCCACTCCAAAACCCAATTGATCAGCGGGGCGCAGGCTCCGCCAGCAGCTTGCGCATGGCGCGGGTGAGGGTGTGCGCGGGATGTTCGGCCTCGGCCTGCGCCACGAGCGCCCGCAGGCGCTCCGCGTCGTTCCGTCGCCGGGCCAGCACCGCAAGGTAGTGCAGCGTCCGGATCTCGAGCAGTTGCGCGTCGGCATCCCCGGCCTGCGCGCGCGGTCGCGAGCTCACCCGCGCCTGCTCGAACCATCGCTCCGCCACGCCAGCCTCCTTCAGCCGGTTCAGGTGCAACTCGCCCAGCGCAAACGCCAGTTCCGGACTCCCGGGAACAACGGTCAGTCCCTCCTCCAGCAGCCGGATGGCGGCACGCGGCTCTCCGGTCCGACGCTCCAGCACGTAGGCGGCGGTCAGACGGGCCTGCACGTCGTCGGGCGCCGACCGGCAGGCCGCCCAGAGCCAAGGCAATAGTTCGTCGAACTCCTCTTCGGGCAGATGACGGTGAGGCTGCGCGTGAACGTGGCGGTCGATCCATTGCCAGGGATCGGGAAAACCCGCTCCCGCCGGCCCGCCGAGCGCCGCGTGCCCATGCGACTCGTGATCGTCGCCGTCATCGTCGTGGTGCTCCGGCTGGTCGTCGTGATCCGGGTGGTCTTCCTGCGCTTCCAGCCCGGTGCATCCCTCGTGCGACATGCCGCCATGAAAGTAGCTGTCGGCCCTGGCCAGCATCTGCCGGCCGAGTTCGCGGCGCGCGTCGCCCAGCACGAGCTGCAGGAGGTCGTCGCCCGGCACCTGGGGCATCGCACCGGCGTAGCGCACCGGCAGCGTCCGCGCCAGCAGGATGACCACCAGCAGCGGCGGGAGCGCGAGGAGATCGTGCCAGCGGTTGCGCATCGCGGTGCCCTCCCCTAGATCTTCTTCCGGATGAAGAGGCCCCGAGCCGCCAGCAGGCAGACGATGGCGTAGGCCGCGGCGTAGGCGGTCACGGCGAGACAGACGCGCCACGGGATCGGCGGCCACTCGTGGACCACCCGGCGGCGCAGATCGAAGAATTCCACGTGCGGCCCGATCCAGTGGATGAACCCGAGTACCACGTTCGCGGGCGGCGCCTGGACAGCGACCAGTCCCGGCAGGCGTTGTCCGTAGACGAGCATCCCGGCCACGACGAGACTGCAGATCGTCAGGTTGGCCGCGGGCGTCAGCGCCAGCGAGCCGAGCAGGCCGAGCGCCGAGACGACCACGACGAACCCGGCGTGCAGGAGCAGGGCCTGCAGGAAGACGACGGGGAACCAGAGTCCCT
>CAZYRQ010000607.1:0-1547 GCA_964649455.1 uncultured Lentisphaerales bacterium | reverse complement strand
TTCGCCTGCTGCGCGGTCGCGCCGCTCGACGGCCTGCGCCGGACGCCCGACCGCTTCCCGCGCGACGGCAAGTTCGCCTCGCCGGTGCGCATCGTGGCGGCGCAGGGCGAGTACGAGCCGGGCAGCTTCCAGCTCTTCGCCTTCGAGGATCTGCCGTCGGTCGAGCTGAAGGCCGGCGACCTCGCCGGGGAGGGCGGGGGACGCCTGCCGGCCGCGGCCATCGACCTGACGGTCGTCAAGGTCTGGTACCAGATGGGAACGGCCTGGAACGGTTTCCATGGCGATCCCCTGCGGCGCCTGCCGACGCCCGAGCTGCTTCTGCACAACGAGAAGCTGATCCGGGTCGACCACGCGAAGCAGGAGAACTTCCTCCTCTGCGACTACGGCGGCGGGGTCAGCCGCTACCGCTGGATCAGCTTCACCGCGGCGGCGGTCGACCACTCCTACGACGGCGGCATCCGGAACGCCTGGATCCACGATGCCGAGGTGCTCCAGCCCGTCGCGCTGCAGAAGCACGCCTTCAAGCAGTTCATGGTGACGGTCCATGTGCCCGAGACGGCCCGTCCCGGCGTCTACCGCGGCGAGATCGCCGCCGCGGTCGGCGGCCGCCGCGTCCTCGGCATCCCGCTGGAGGTCCGCGTGCTGCCCTTCCGCCTGCCGCGTCCCGCGACCTTCCGCGACCTCGACCGCGAGTACTACAGTTCGGCCTTCATCGGCGGGCTGAACCTCGCCAAGGCCCGCAACCTGGCCCGCAACCTCGTGGCCCACAACATGCTCAACCCCCTGCTGCCGCAGATTCCCACCGACCTGGCGGCCCGCGAGTTCTTCGAGATGGCCCGGGACACCGGCATCTCCACCAACCCCCTGCTGGCCATCCTGCCCGGCGCGGGGCTGACGACCTCCTTCCCGCTCCGGGAGACCGACAAGAACTACGACAAGTACCTCGACCTGCAGGTCCGCGCCTCCAACACGCTGGCCCGCATCCGGGCCTTCGCCGGGGAGACGCGGGCCTACGGCTACGGCATCGACGAGGCGGGGCCCGACACCGTGCGCGCCGAGCGCGCCACCTGGCAGATGTTCCAGCGGCTGGGCGGCAAGGTCATGACCACGACCCGCATGCACCCCTACCTGCTCTTCAATCTCGATTTCGCGCTGCTGCCCATCCAGCCCTCGGCCAACCGCAAGCTGCAGGTCGACGCCCTGCACGACGCCAACCCCGACATCCTCGTCGGCTGGTACGCCGACCCCCACAGCGGCCCGGAGAACCCCGCCTACGCGCGGCGCCTCTACGGCTGGAGCACCTGGCGCAACAACTACGACCTCTTCTGCCAGTACATCCTCTTCCGCGACGACTGGACCGAGTTCTGGATCGCCAAGGAGTCCAACCTCCGCGGCCTGATGCTCTGCTATCCCCAGGACGACGACGTGCTCGACACGCTGGCCTGGGAGGGCGTGCGCGAGGCCCTCGACGACATCCGCTACGCCACGCTCCTGCGCCAGCTCTCCCGGAAGGCCATGGCCTCGGCCTCGATGGACACCGTCTACCT
>CAZYRQ010000606.1:0-1551 GCA_964649455.1 uncultured Lentisphaerales bacterium | reverse complement strand
GGGTCTCGGCGATCTGAACCGCGTTCTGGGCGGCGCCCTTGCGGATGTTGTCGCCTACCACCCAGAGCGCCAGACCGTTCTCCACGGACGGATCCGCGCGCAGGCGTCCCGCCAGGACATCGTCGCCATGCTGGGCGTCGAGCGGCGTCGGGAAGACGGACTGGGCCAGGTCATCGAGGACGCGGATACCCGGGCTGGCCTTCAGGATCTCCCGCGCGCGCTCCGGCGGCAGCGGGCCGTCGAACTCCAGATTCAGGGCGACCGAATGTGCGTAGAAGACCGGCACGCGCACACAGGTGGCCGAGGCGCGCAACGCCGGCGCACCGAGGATCTTGCGGCTCTCGAAGAGCATCTTGGCCTCTTCCGAGGTGTAGCCGGGCATGTCGGCCTTGAGGCCCCCGATCTGCGGCAGCACGTTGAAGGCGATCTGGCGCGGGTAGACCGCTGACGCTATGGGTTGTCCGGCGGCCCAGGCATGCGCCTGGCCATCGAGTTCCTCGATGGCTGCGCGCCCGGTGCCGCTGACCGACTGGAAGGTGACGGCCGTGAAGCGGCGGAGGGGCACGGCCCGGTGCAGCGGGGCGAGCCCCATCAGCGTGATGATCGTGCTGCAGTTGGGGTTGGCGATCAGGCCCTGGTGGTCTTCGAGGTCCCCGGCGTTGATCTCGGGAATGACAAGGGGCACTCGCGGATCCATGCGGAAATCGCTGCCGTTGTCGATGACGACGCAGCCGCGCTTGATCGCTTCCCAGGCGAACTGTTTCGAGGCGCCCGCCGCACCCTCAGTTCCGGCAAAAAGGACGATGTCGAGACCGTCGAAGGCCTCCGGCGTGGTTTCGACGACCTGAAACGTCTCGCCGGCAACCTGCTCGCTGCGCGCGGATCGCGCCATGATGCGTATTTCCGACGCGGGGAACCCGCGCTGGCGCAAAACCTTGATCATCTCGGTGCCGACGGCCCCGATGCCCACTAACCCTACCCGGTAATTTTTCATGCAACCTTCTCGTCTTCCAGTCCCGGAACACGAACCATGCCCGCAGCCGGAATGAAACAATTAGTTTAACTGATTAGTCCGTCGTCGGCAAGAACGGGCGGCCGCGACAGAACGGGCGACAGAACGGGCGGCCGCGACAGAACGGATTCCGGGGGGGGCGGGCCGGGGCCGGGCGGGGTTCGCGACGGCATTGACCCGGCACCGCAAAACAGATATATTGACACCCAGTTCTTCACCCTTTCCATTCGGATACCGTATGCCAAGACCGATCCATCCGCTTGCCCAGGCGCTCAATGCCGATCTCGCCACGGGGGGCTGTGTCATCACCTCCCTGCTGTCGCGCAAGGGGCTACGAGCCTTCTTTCCCTTCCAGGGCATCCTCGGGCAGAGCGCGGAGGCGCGGCAGACGAAGATCAACGCCACGATCGGCACGGCTTTCGAGGACGATGGCTCGCCGCTCTGCATGGAGTGCCTGGAGGACATGGTTCAGGCGCCGCCCACCGCGTTCCTCTATGCGCCCAGCGCCGGCATTCCCGCCCTGCGGGAGCAGTGGAGCG
>CAZYRQ010000605.1:0-1556 GCA_964649455.1 uncultured Lentisphaerales bacterium | reverse complement strand
CGGTGTGGGCGATGATTTCCGCGCGGCGCAGGTCGGCGCGCACGGCGTTGGTGCGCAGGAAGGCGCTCCCCGCCGTGCCGGACGGCACATGCAGGGTGAAGGTCACCGTGTCGCCCGCGCAGGCGAGTAGGTGCGTTCCAGGCGCAGGATGCTGTACTAGGTGATGCACGAATTCAACCTCTGCGGTTGCTCTTGCGCGTCCAGGGTGTAGACCAAATCCTTTGCACGCCGCCTGCCACGCTCGCGTCCATCTGTTCCACCGTCGTCCTTGAGGTTTTCGCCAACTGAATAGACGAGACGCCGCTCGGCGGAATAGCGGAAAGGCGCGCCGTCGAACGGATCGCGCGGCACGGCGGGCAGGTAGTCCGGCACCAGCGCCTCCAGCGTCTCGGGCAGATGCCCCGTGGTCTCCTCGTAGGCCCGGCACGCCAGCAGCAGTCGCGTGGCGGAAAGGTCGCTTTCCGTACAGCACGTCAGATGAATCACGCTATCGAGTGTGCTGGATACAATGCGCCAGATGTGCCTCCCCAGGGCATTGGCGAACGGCCAGCGTGTGTCATGCGAAGGGGGACGCCGATCGTCGCTCCTGTCCCGCAGAGGATGGTCGCCATAGGGTGTTGCGGCATGTCCGCGCAGCAGGCGCAAGGTGTCGGCATGCCAGTGGTGGGTGCGGTTGTACTGCATGAAATAACTGGGAAAATAGAGCACACGCCCGAACAGCGTCAAAAGAAAACGTTTGATCGCCGGATCGAAACCCCAGGCCCAATAACTCTGATAGGCTGCGCCATCCCTGCATTGCTGAAGCATGTCGGCCATGCAGAGGTATTCCCCTTTGACTACATTCTCCAGCCCGGCCCCTGGTTCCAGTTCCGCAAGTCCGGCGGTCAGACGCGCGCGCTCCGCTGCGCCGCACCGCCCGTCGCGCGCCAGATCCCGTGCCTGGCCCACCCCCATGCTGACGATGGCGCTGCCGACCAGATACTCGACGAGGATGCCGGAGGCTTGCTGCAGCCGATTTCCATAGCGCATCAACAGCAGTGCGGTGTCAGTCGCCTCGCTCATCCGCCCCTGATTTCTCTCAAAGCGGGCCTGAGTCGCGAGCAGGTGCCCGATCTCCAGAAAATCCGATATGGGGTTTGCGAACAAGTTGAAAGTGTCGACAACCGGCAACTGGCAGTGGGGACGCTCCACGCCCAGCCTGATCCAGGCGATGACCGACTGGTTCGTCGCGAGCGCGGCAGCAACTGCGACATCATCATTCGTCAATCCCTGCCGATACTGACTGAGCAAGCCATGATCCACGCGACGCAGCGCATTCGTGGCCTGCAGAAAGCAGGTGTAGGCATTCTCCTCCGGGGGCACATCGTTGCGGACGACGGCGAGATCGGCGACGTCGGGCGGGGCGGTGTCCCAGACCGGCGCGTAGATCAACGCGACCAGCGCCAGTATGGCGAGCAGAAAGGCCTGGCCAATCTTCTTTATCCGGCGTTTCATGTCGATTGCGAGGATAGCATTGACAAGGAAGAACGGCAATGGAAGAACGGCAATGGCGCAGG
>CAZYRQ010000604.1:0-1558 GCA_964649455.1 uncultured Lentisphaerales bacterium | reverse complement strand
CTCTCGCTCTGGGTCACCTCGCTCGCCACGCGCGCCCTGACCGCCGCGCCGGACTACCCGTTTGACGGCGCGGCCGTCCTGGCCCACCTGCGGGCGACCCAGCAGCGCGCGCGGCATCCCTTCACCGGCGCCGCGCCGGGCGGCTGGGGTTGGAGCGATCGTGCCGGCGCGGTTCCCGATGGCGACGACACCGCCGGCGCGCTCCTCGCGCTGCACCGGCTCGGCGCGCCGCTGGATCGCGCCGTCCGCGAGGGGCTCCTGTGGCTTGTGAATCTGCAGAACCGCGACGGCGGCGTCCCCACCTTCTGCCGCGGCTGGGGCCGCCTGCCCTTCGACCGAAGCTGCCCCGACCTCACGGCACATGCCTGCGCCGCCTGGGACGCCTGGAGCGCTGCCGCCGACCGAAGCCTGCGCCGACGCCTGGCCCGGAGCCGGAGCCGCGCCCTGCGTTACCTGCTGCAACGTCAGCAGGCCGACGGTTACTGGACTCCCCTCTGGTTCGGCAATGTGGGACGCGCCGATCATGCCAACCCCGTTCTCGGCACGGCACGCGTGCTAACGACCCTTTCCGAGTTCCGGGATGGGAGGGCGGACGCGGTGGAGGCCCGGGCGCGCGGGGAAACGTGGCTGTGCGCCGCGCAGCAGGCCGATGGCGGCTGGGGTGCCGACGCCGCCACACCGGCCACGATCGAGGAGACGGCCTGGGGCGTCATCGCCCTGGCGCAGCCGACCGCAAGGCCCGCGGCCCGTGCGGCCGCCGCACGGGGCGCCGCCTGGCTGGCGCACCGCCTCGGAAATGATGCGCCATGCACTCCCGCCCCCATCGGCCTCTACTTCGCCTCGCTCTGGTATGCCGAGAAGCTCTACCCGCTCGTCTGGAGCATCGAGGCGCTCTCACGAGTCCTCGCCCTGCCGCCTCTGCCGCCCTCCGGCACTACAGCATGTGAATCGTGACACGCCGCAGCAGCACGCCCAGATCGGCGTCGTAGCCGCGCTGGCCATACGCGAGGGGATCGAACGGCTTCTCGACCGAGAACCGGTACCAGCCCGTCGGCGTGCGCTCCACCACGGGCGGCACCGTCCACAGGCCTGAGACCGTCGCGACGCCCGAGGTCACGGTACAGACGAGCGGCTCGCCGCCCCAGGGCGGTGCGACGAAGAGCCGCTGCCGCTCCCATGCCGGCTCGGGCGGCGTCCACTCCACCTCGGCCTCGAAGCGCACCATCGTCCCGGCGGCGGGATACGGCCCGATGATCGCGCTCCCCTGCCGCGTCCACATGCCGCGCGCGCGCACGGCGCCCCAGGGGCCGCGCAAGCCCAGCGGACCGCCGTCCAGCACCTTCTCCTGAAGCGTCGGCGGGGTGTCGGCCGTGACAGGCACCGCCTTGAGGAAGACATGCGACACGAGCCGTTCGCCGCGATCCGCCGGTAGAAAGTGACGCGATTTGACGACCGGAAAGCGTCCGGTGACGGCCATCACGGGCTCCAGCCGCAGATCCTCCTCGATGCCCACGGGCATGTAGGAAGTGGCGATCCAGACCTCGCTGGTGCGGGCCAC
>CAZYRQ010000603.1:0-1560 GCA_964649455.1 uncultured Lentisphaerales bacterium | reverse complement strand
CGGGCGTGTCGTAGGGATACGTTCCTTCGCCTCCCGCGTCGTCGGCGTAGCAGACCAGCGGCTGCACCGTGAAGGCGCAGGTCGCGGTGGCGAGTGTCGCCGAGGATGCGTCCTTCGCGACCAGGGTCGCCGCGTAGACGCCGGCCGCTGGCGCGGTGAGCGTGAAGGAACCGTCGCCTGTGGGCGCGGGCTGCGCGGCGCCGTCCTTGACCAGCGACCATTCGTAGGAGGCGATCGCGGCGGGCAGGCCCTGCGAGGCGGCCGTCACAATCGCGCTGGAGCCGGCGGGGTAGAACCGGCGCGAAGGCGCGATGGTGAGGGGCGTGGCGTCGTCGGGTCTGTAGCCAAGCGCATGGGCCTGGGAGTCGAGGGCCGGGACGTAGACGTCGTAGTCGTCGATGTCCTCGGGGAAAGAGGATGTGACATGCGTGAAAAGAGGCTCGGAGGCGAAGTTGCCGACGCCCGCGACCGATCCGGCCTCGGGGAAGTTGCAACCCGTGATCGTGCCGCCCGTCCGCTCGACGCAGTAGCCAGACGGCGAATGGACGATGGAGTTGGTGACGAAGCCGTTCTTGAGGGCCATCTGCCGCCCCGAGAAGGAGTCGTTGTCCACGACGGTGACGTTGTAGACCTTGGCTGCGGCGTTGTTGACGAGCAGGCCCGCCGTGCCGTTGCGGACGGCATAGTTGTGGTTGCCGACGACGAGGCAGTTCGTGAGAACGCCGCCTGTCATGTAGACGCCTCCGGCGGAAATGTGGGTTCCTCCGGCGGGTGAGCGGTCGGCGAGGATGTTGCCGACGATGGCGCAGTTCCGGGCGATGCCGCCCCCGACGACCAGCCCCCCCGCGCCGGATGAGATCTGCGAATTGCTGCCCGTGTTGCGGGTGATGACCGAATCGCGGATCTCGCCGCCGTAGAGGCCGACGCCGTTGCCCTCGGTTCCATTGTCGCCGCCCCAGTTGCCGGCGACGAGGCACCGGACGGCAAGCCCGTTCGCGATGCGGATGCCGCCGGCCCGCTTGATGTCTTCCCGTCCGACGTTATTGGTGACGGAGCAGTCTTTGAGAAGCGCGCCCGCGCCGGCAAGGCAGACGGGTGATCGGTAGTTGCTCGAACCGGATCCCGTCACGGAGCAGTCGCGGACTGTCCCCGCGATTAAATGAATCGCGGCGCCGAATGCGGAGCCTTCTCCATTGGAGTCGTGCCCCATGATCGAGAGCCCCGAGACGACCGCCTCGGCGTGGTTGATCCAAAGACCTCCGGCACGCGTATAGGAACTCTTGCGGCAATGAAGCGTCGTGACGGAAGCCCCCGCGCCGACGATGGAGACCGCCTTGTCGATGACGCCCAGGTAGCCGGTGCCATTGTCGGACGAGACCGTCGTCACCGCCATGTCCGCGTAGTCGCCCGCTTGGATGCGCACCTCGGTCACGTCGGCCTTGGCGAGGGCGGCGGAAAGGCTTTTCAGTGGCGCCGCCTCCGTGCCCAGCGCGCCGTCGTTCCCCGTATCGGAGACGTAGTACGTCGTCGCGAAACTCGCCGCTGCGGCCAATATCGCAA
>CAZYRQ010000602.1:0-1571 GCA_964649455.1 uncultured Lentisphaerales bacterium | reverse complement strand
CCGTGGAACTGGCGGACGAGGAGACGATCTGCAAGGCCACCGGCGCGCCGGTCGGCTTCGCTGGACCGGTCGGTCTCGCCATCCCGGTCTATGCCGACCAGGCGCTGCAGGGCGCCACCGACCGCGTCAGCGGGGCCAACCGCGCCGACACCCATGTGCGCCACCTGGACCTGGCCCGCGACGCGAAGGTCGCGGCCTACCACGACCTGGTCGTCGTCGGGGCTGGCGACGGCTGCCCGCGGTGCGCGGGGCGTCTCGGCGTCAAGCGCGGCATCGAGGTCGGGCATGTCTTCAAGCTCGGCACCAAGTACACGCAGGCGTTCGGCGCGCGGTTCCTCGGCGAGCAGGGCGGGGCGGCCGAGACGATGGTCATGGGCTGCTACGGCATCGGCGTGACCCGCACGCTGCAGGCGGTCATCGAGCAGTGCCGCGACAACGACGGCATCCGCTGGCCGGTATCGGTCGCGCCCTATGCAGTCGCGCTGCTGCTGCTGGATCCGCGCGACGAGGCGGTGTGCGCGACGGTGACGCGGCTCGAGGCCGAGCTCGAAGCCCGCGGTCTCGACGTCCTCGTCGACGACCGCGACGAGCGTCCCGGCGTCAAGTTCAAGGATGCCGACCTCATCGGCTCTCCCTTCCGCGTGGTGGCGGGCGCGAAGGCGCTGGCGAAAGGCTGCGTCGAGATCCGGCCGCGCGGCGCGCGCGAGAGCGAGCTGGTGCCCGTGGCCGAGGCGGCCGCCTGGCTGGAGGCGCGCCACCGCGAGGCGCTGCAGGCATTGAACGGTTGAAATCAAACAGGGGAGGAGCGACATGGTCCGACAGAAGAAGACCTCGCGTCCCGGCCGCCGCCCGCGCGCGGCCCACGCGACGATGACCCGGCGCGAACTCGCGCAGAAGATCCACGAGCGTCTGGGGCGGCTCTACACGGCCAACGAGATGCTCGAGTGCGTGCAGGCGATGATCGACTGCATGGCGGAAACGATGCTGGAGGGCCGCCACATCGAGTTCCGCGACTTCGGCGTCTTCGAGGTCGTGGAACGCAAGGCGCGGCTGGGGCGCAATCCCCGCAAGCCCGACGAGCTCTTTCCGATTCCCGCGCGCCGGATCATCAAGTTCAAGATGGCCCGCAAACTCATGGATCAGCTCTCCCCGAAATGAGGCCAACCGCCCGCGCGGCCCACGTCCTCCAAACCCCTTCCGCACATGAACCCGACCGAACCCTTCTCCCTTGAACCGCCGCGCGGCATGCGCGACTTCTATCCCGAAGAGATGGCGTGGCGCAACCGCGTCTTCGACGCCTTCCGCCGCGCAGCCGCACTCTTCGGCTTCGCGCCCTACGACGCCTGCGTCGTCGAGCGGCTCGAACTGCTCCAGCGCAAAAGCGGCGAGGAGGTGTCGGCGCAGATCTACACCTTCGAGGACAAGAGCGGCCGCCACCTGGCGCTGCGGCCGGAAATGACCCCCACGCTCGCCCGCATGGTCGCGGCGCGCCAGGGTCAGCTCGCCTTCCCGATCAAGTGGTCGGCGATCGCGCAGTGCTTCCGCTACGAGCGCATGACGCGCGGCCGCAA
>CAZYRQ010000601.1:0-1573 GCA_964649455.1 uncultured Lentisphaerales bacterium | reverse complement strand
GGTCATGGTGGCCTTGGCGGGATCGCGCGCGCCGCTGGTGACGGCGTCGTTGACCGCGCCGATGGCCACCACGTTCTTGGCCAGCGCGTTGAAGCTGATGTTTTCGTAGCCGCCGCGGTAGGTTCCGTCGCCGGGCGGATGCAGGGCCGGATCGTAGGTGACGACCGTGGCGGGGTCGGCGGGATCGAGCGCCACCTTGGCGCCGGTGGAGGGGTTGTCGCTGCGGTCGTTTCCTGCGGCCCAGAAGATCAGGTAGTAGGGCAGGTTGTAGGCGAGCGTGTCGATGTCGCGGACGTAGGTATTGTACTTTCCGAACTCCGCCTCGTAGCCCGACGCGGTGGTGCCCGTGCCATTCCAGATCCAGGCCGGCGAGGCGAGGCCGGTGTAGTCCCATCCCGAAACATAGGCGTAGCTGTGGTTCGAGAGGGCGATTTTGCCGGGCTCGCCGCTATAGGATGCGCCGCAGGAGGACATCTCGCTGGCGTCGCTATTCCAGTCGTAGCTGTCGATGTGTGCGGCAGAGGCCATGCCGCGTGCGCTGGGGCTCACGCCGGCAGCCGCGATCGTGCCGCCGACGTGCGTGGCGTGGTCGATCAGGGAGGCACCATCTCGGATGGCGACGCGGCCTGTCAATTCCTGGTGGGTGGTCCGGATGCCGCCGCCATCCCAGACGCCGACGGTCCAGCCGGCGCCATCGGCCAGGTGGGGCACCGATCGGATCCGGTCCGCGCCGGTGCTGATGGCGGCGTTGGCATTGAGGGTGCCATAGTACAGCGGGCTCTCGCCTTCCCATCGCATGAGTTCGCGCACCCGGCCATCCGGCCGCACCTCGCGTAGGGGCCGTTTCAGCAGGCGCGCCCGTGCGGCGGCCCGCACGCGGAGGGTTTCGTCGGTTTCCCGTAGTTTCTTGACCACGGCGGCGCGGTTTCCCAGCAGGCGGAGATCGCCGGCCCGGCTCCAGATCGTCGCCGCGTCCAGTGCCTCATCCCGCTTGTCCGGCGGTGCCGCACGGCTCTCGCCAACCAGGAATACGAGAGCGGCACAGCACGCCAGAAGCGTGCCGTGAAGCGGAGACTGCAACCCGTAGATCCGTTTAGCCAGCGTCAAGTCCTTGCTGTTCACTGTCCTAAGCTTTGCAAATGGAAGCGACCCGCTGCCCGGCATGGGCCCGCCGGACGCCCCACCCTGCGGCCCGTTGTTTTCCGCGCAGAACATACCGCGCGCACAACCAACAAGAGAAGTATCCCGCATTGCGGAGCGTCTGTCTACCCCCCTCCAAAAAACACAAACACACACCCCCCAAAAAATAGTTGTAGATTATTGTAACGCAATATGTTAGAAAGGTTTGGTATTCGAATGGCCGCGAGCTTGTCCAGCGGGGTGCGGCGGTCGCAGTTGCTGAAGACGACGCCCGCGTGGATGCCGCCGTCCAGCGGCAGGGCGAACCACAGGAAGGTGCGAGACCGGCTGAACGCGGGGCGCAGCCGCTCGACACAGGACCACCAGACAGACCATACTCCCTAGCAGCCTGTCGGGTTTAGGAGCAAGGGGAAGATGCCGGGATCGCGCCGTG
>CAZYRQ010000600.1:0-1574 GCA_964649455.1 uncultured Lentisphaerales bacterium | reverse complement strand
ATCGTGCAGTTGCGCACAAGCGGATTGTTGCTCTGCAGGAACACGCCGCCGCCGGACCCGCCGGCGGCGTGCACGTTGTCGAACACGAGCGAATGCTCGAGCACCGAGTTGCCGGCCATGACGACGCCCACGCCGCCCCAGGCCGTGTTGTTGTAGTTGCTGCAGATGATGCTCCGCGAAACGCAACCGCTCCCGGAAAGCGCCACGCCACCGCCGCGGGCGTTCATGCCCGATTTGCAGTTCTTGATGGTGCAGCACCGGAGCGTGCCCGCGCTCACATTCGCGCCCCCGCCGTCGCCGCCGAGGCCGTTCATGAGGGTGAACTCCTCGACTGCGGCCCCGGCTTTGGTAATATTCAGCGCCCGGAAGATCGACTCGCCATCGAGGATCGTCTCTTCACGTCCACAAGCCGACATTACCGTCACGGCATTCGTGACATTGACGATCCCCGGGCACGTGTATCTTCCCGGGCCAACGATGATTGTATCCCCTACCACCGAGGCGTCAACCGCCTGTTGAATGGTATAGTACGGCACGTCCCAGCCCGTCCCCGCATTCGTATTGTCGCCGAAGCAGTTCCACACGTAGCGCGTGGCGCCTGCGCGGGGCGTGTCCGGATCCGAAAATGTATAGTGCCAGACGAGCTTTGAAGCGACGCCGGTATGCACATAATCGAAGCTGGCGGACGCTCCCGAATGGTTGGCGCGGTTCGCATCCTCGACCCACGCGCCGCTTGCCGCGTCCCAGGAATAGAGCGTCCAGCCGGCGCATGCCGCCTTCAAGGCGGCACTGTCCACGGGCAGCGCCGGAGCCGATACCGTGAACGTGTCATTAGAGGCGAGTCCGTTGGTCACGCCGAGCGCCGGAGCGAAAGCGAAAGGCAAGGCCGCCGGATCGGCTGCGATTTCCAGTGCGTCCGCCGCCGTACGGGTCTCCAAACCGACCGTGAAATCGTTCGAATCGGCGGTGAAACTTGTTCGGAAAGCGCCGGTCACCCTGTCGTAGAGTCCGTAGACATCGTCGTTCATCGCCGGGCGGAAATCGTGGAGCAGGAATCCATCGTGGCGACGGATCTGAAGATAGTAGAGCCGCAGGGAGGTTCTGGCCTCCAGCGCGCCGGCCTTGTTCGCGCCGAAGATGTAGTAGTTCTGGGCGTAGGCCGTGGCATTGACGGTGCCGGTCCGTGCATTCTTGGCATGGCTCGGCATCTGATAGCCGCCGTTCGGCAAGTAGGCGGTCTGCACCTGGATTCTCCAGGTGTAATCCATCGCTGCGTCACTGGAGGGGGTATAGGTGTTGTTCCAGCCCCAGCCAACAAACCAATTGCCGCTGGAGCCTAGCAGCACGCCCGCAGTGGCCCCGTCATGGGCGCCGAAGAATTTCTTCGTGCCCGTCTTGTCGGGCTGCCGGATTTTCATCTCGACGATGGTCCGGGCGGTCGGCTGCACGCCAAGGTCGATGACTTGCGTGCCGTCCGCTTGCAGGTATTCGTAGAGGTGCTGGTGGCCGCTGTTTGAAACGAACTTCGCCATCACGGATTTGGGAGCCGTTACCGACGGGATCGTGAGCGTCGC
>CAZYRQ010000599.1:0-1581 GCA_964649455.1 uncultured Lentisphaerales bacterium | reverse complement strand
TGACCTCCGGCACGCCGATCCGCGACGTGGCCACGCTGCTCATCGACCGCCAGGGACGGCGCATTCCGGTCAGCCTCAATGCCAGCCCGCTGCGCGACGAGTCGGGACGCCTGGCCGGGCTGGTCGCCTCCTTCCGCGACAACCGTCCGATCGAGACCCTGCGCAAGGAACTGCGCCAGCGGTTCACGACGGCGGACATCGTCAGCAGGCATCCCCGCATGCAGCGGATCTTCGACATCCTCCCCGCCGTCGCCGAGAGCGGCAGCCCGGTGCTGATCCTCGGCCCCAGCGGCACGGGCAAGGAACTGCTTGCGCAGGCGGTCCACCGGGCGAGTCCGCGCCGCGACAAGCCCTTTGTCGCCGTCAACTGCGGCGCCCTGCCCGACAACCTGCTCGAGTCGGAACTCTTCGGCTACCGCAAGGGCGCCTTCACCGACGCCCGCGTCGACAAGCCCGGGCGCTTCGCGCTGGCGGAGGGCGGCACGCTCTTCCTCGACGAGATCGGCGACACCTCCCCCGCCATGCAGGTCAAGCTCCTGCGCGTCCTGCAGGAGCGCGTCTACGAGCCGCTCGGCGCCACGCAATCGGTCGCCTGCGACGTGCGGATCATCACGGCCACCAACCGCGACCTGGCGGCACGCCTGGCCGATGGAAGCTTCCGCAGCGACCTCTACTACCGGATCAACGTCATCGCGTTCGAGCTGCCCCCGCTCACCGAGCGCCGCGAGGACATCCCGCTGCTCGCCGCGCACTTCATCGACCAGTTCAACGCCGAGCAGGGACGCACGGTGCGCGGGGTCTCGCACGCCGCCATGGCGCGGCTCATGACCTACGATTACCCGGGCAACATCCGCGAACTGCGCAACATCATCGAGCATGCCTACGTGCTCTGCCGCTGCGACGAGATCCAGGAACAGTGCCTGCCGCCCCCGGTGCTCGCCTCCAACCGGCTTCCCGATCCCCGGGGATCCACCCCCACCCCGCCCGGCACGAAGCACGCTCCCCGCCCCGGCCTCCCCCTGCGCCGCCTCCCGCCCGACCAGGAGCGCGTGATGATCAGCGAAGCCCTGGCCGCCTGCAACGGGCACCGGCGCGAGACGGCCGCTCGGCTCGGCATCGACCCGGCCACGC
This sequence comes from uncultured Lentisphaerales bacterium, assembly GCA_964649455.1. Classification (GTDB taxonomy): domain Bacteria; phylum Verrucomicrobiota; class Kiritimatiellia; order RFP12; family JAAYLN01; genus JAAYLN01. Next base: position 450 of record CAZYRQ010000599.1, on the reverse strand, counting down.
TCTGGCGCAAGATGAAACGGCACGGCTTGACATGAGCCAATCATCATTGCATTTGCAATACGACGTTGCATTGGCAATCATTGCAGGCCATTGCACAGCGAAGCTTGCAACCGGCACCCAGCGTGTCTAGTCCATTCGTATCCAGCGTTCTAGCGGTTTACGATACCGTTGGCACGAAACCTGATTATCTCCATTCGTTCTCCAGACAATAGAAAGGACAACGAACATGAGCGCAAACGTCAAGGAAATCACCGACGCCCAGTTCGCCGACGCGACCAAGAGCGGCGTCGTCCTGGTCGACTTCTGGGCGCCCTGGTGCGGTCCGTGCCGCATGCAGGGACCGATCCTCGAGGAGGTCGCCGCGGCCGTCGGCGCCAAGGTCTCCGTGGCCAAGATCAACATCGACGAGAACACCGCGTCGGCCGCCAAGTACGGCATCCGCAGCATCCC
>CAZYRQ010000598.1:0-1581 GCA_964649455.1 uncultured Lentisphaerales bacterium | reverse complement strand
GGCACGCGCGACCGCTTCCTGATGATGGAGGGCGGGGCCGACGAGATCGCGGACGAGGATTTCCTCGCGGCCATGAAGGCCGCCCAGGCCGAGGTCGTCAAGCTCGTCGACCTGCAGATCGCGCTGCGCCGCCAGCTCGGCAAGCCCGACAAGGTCATCGTCGAGGTGCCGCCCAGCAACGCGAAGATGGACGTTCTGCGCCAAGCCGGCGGGGACGAGCTGCGCGCGGCCCTGCGCATCGCCGGCAAGCTCGAGCGCCAGGAGAAGGTCGGCGCCGTCAAGACGGCCCTCAAGACCCGCCTGGCCGAGGCCTTTCCCGAGACCACGGACAACGACTTCATGCGGCTCTTCGACGCCCTGGAGATCGAGACCGTCCGCAGCAACGTGCTCGACCACGGCGCGCGCATCGACGGGCGCGCCCCGGAGGCGCTGCGCCCCCTGGCCGCGCAGGTCGGCCTGCTGCCCCGCGCGCACGGCTCGGCGCTCTTCAACCGCGGCGAGACGCAGTCGCTCGGCACCGTGACGCTCGGCACCAAGAAGGACGTCCAGGAGATGGACGCGATCGTCGGCGGCGAGAAGGAGAAGCGCTTCATGCTGCACTACAACTTCCCGCCCTACTCGGTCGGCGAAGTCCGCCGCATCATGGGCCCCGGCCGCCGCGAGGTCGGCCACGGCGCCCTCGCCGAGCGCTCCCTGCGCCCGGTCATTCCCGCCGACTATCCCTACACGGTCCGCGTCGTCTCGGACATCATGGGCTCGAACGGCTCCTCCTCGATGGCCAGCGTCTGCGTCGGCACGCTCGCGCTGATGGATGCCGGCGTGCCGATCACGGCGCCCGTGGCGGGCATCTCGGCGGGGCTGTTCACCAGCGCCGACGAGTCGCGGAAGATCGTCGTCACCGACATCCTCGGCGCCGAGGATCACTGCGGCGACATGGACTTCAAGGTCTGCGGCACCCGCAAGGGCATCACCGGCTTCCAGGTGGACCTCAAGGTGCGCGGTCTGACGTGGGACATCGTCGAGGAGGCGCTGCGCCAGACGCGCGCCGGCCGGCTGGCCATTCTCGACTTCATGCAGGGGGTCATCGCCGAGCCGCGCCAGGAGCTCTCGCCGCACGCGCCGCGCATCACGACCGTCGTGATCCCCGTCGACAAGATCGGCGGCCTGATCGGCCCCGGCGGCAAGAACATCCGCCGCATCACGGAGCTCTCGGGCGCCCAGATCGACATCGAGGAGGACGGCACCGTCTCGATCTTCGCCAGCAACGGCGAGGCGATGGCCATGGCCGTCCGCGAGGTCGAGGCCATCTCGATGGAGCCCGAGGAGGGCCGCATCTACGAGGGCACCGTCACCGGCATCAAGGAGTTCGGCGCCTTCGTCGAGATCCTCCCCGGGCAGGACGGGCTCTGCCACATCAGCGAGCTGGCCGACACGCGCATCCGCGCCGTCGAGGACGTCTGCAAGGTCGGCGACAAGATCTGGGTCAAGGTGATCGCCGTCGACGACCGCGGCCGCGTCAAGCTGAGCCGCCGCGAGGCGATGCGCGACCGCGACAAGGCCGCCGCCGCGCCGACGGCCTGA
>CAZYRQ010000597.1:0-1590 GCA_964649455.1 uncultured Lentisphaerales bacterium | reverse complement strand
TCACCGAGACGACCGACATGGGCCTGCCCATGCTGCGGCCCGACGTCAACCGCAGCTCGGCACGCTTCACGCCCGAAGGCGACGGCATCCGCTTCGGACTGGCGGGCATCAAGAATGTCGGCGAAGGCGCCGCCGAGGCCATGGTTCGCGAGCGCGGGGCCCGCGGGCACTTCAAGGGCCTGATCGACTTCTGCGAGCGCATCGATCCGCAGGTGGCCAACAAGCGCGTGCTCGAGGCCTTGGTCAAAAGCGGGGCGATGGACGGCTTCGGACAGCACCGCGCGCAGCTGTTCAACGCCATCGACTTCGCGCTGGCGCGCGCGGCGGAGAAGCAGCGCGAGCGCGAGAGCGGCCAGCAGAATCTCTTCGAGGCCTTCGATGTGCCGCCCGCCGGCGACGGCCAGGCGGACGGCGCGCTGCCCGACTGCGAGCCGTGGCCCGTCCGCGAGGCGCTGGCGTTCGAGCGCGAACTGCTGGGGGTCTACCTCTCGGGCAACCCGCTGGATCGCTACCGCGGGTATCTGAACGCCCTCTCGACCTGCCCGATCGCCGAGGCCCTGGCCTTCAACCGCGAGGAACCGCGGCATGTGCGGATCTGCGGGCTGGCCGCCGCCGTGCAGCGCCGCATCGCCAAGGCGAGCCAGAAGCCGTGGGCCACCGTCATGATCGAGGACGGCAACGACCGCATCGAGGCCGTGATGTTCAACAAGTGCTTCACGCAGCACGGCGCCGCGGCGCAGCCCGACCGCCCCCTGCTCGTCTGCGGCGAACTCACGATGCGCAACGGCCGGATGCAGTTCCTCGCCAACGAGGTCTTCGGCATACCGGACGCCATCGAGCGCTTCACCGGCAAGGTCAATTTCTTCGTCAAGGACTCCGAGCGGCAGGTCGAGGTGCTGCAGCAGCTCCAGGCGCTGATGATGCAGCACCCCGGGGCCGCCGCCGTCACGCTCTGCCTGATGGATTCGGCAGGCCGCCGGGTGCTGGTCGAGGCGGGGCCGTCACTCCGCGTCAAGCCCGAGATGGCGTTCATCGAGGCGGCCGAGAAACTGCTGGGCCGCAGCAGCGTCCGGATCACCTGCCGGGAGCCGGTCTACCTGGAATACAAGATCCGCCAGTTCCGTCCCCAGGCCGCCGGCTTCCAGGACGGCTGAGTAGTGGCACCGTTCGGTTTGTCACCGTCCGGTAGTCAAGCGCAAGGGCGCGCCCGTCGTGCGCCTGCGGAACGACATCGACGACGCCAATGCCCAACGTCGTTTCGGCAGGGGTCGTGGCGGCGGGTCGTTTCGGCTGGTCGTTTCGGCTGGGCGTTTCGGCTTGCCCTTTGAGACGTCTGGCGGTAATATGTTCGCTCGTTCGGCCCGCCGTGCGGATGTTCCGGGCGGAATGCGAGACCGAACAGGAGTCCCTTCATGATCGTCACCACCGCCGAACTCTTCAAACATGCCTACGGCAAGTACGCCATCGGCGCCTATAACATCAACAACCTCGAGCAGACCATGGGCCTGTTCAAGGGTAACGTCGAGAGCCAGGCGCCCTTCATCGTCCAGCTCTCCAAGGGCGCCCGCTCCTACACCCACAAGCTCATGC
>CAZYRQ010000596.1:0-1595 GCA_964649455.1 uncultured Lentisphaerales bacterium | reverse complement strand
GACCTGGGCGATCATCCACTGGCGCACTTCTTCCACGCGGCCACGCTGCGCACGCGCCTGAAGGCCCTCTTCTGGGTGGTGCTGCCGGCTCTGCCGTTTCTGGGGCGCAAGCGCTGGCTGCCGATCCTGGTCTTGCCCTCGGCGGCCCTGATCCAGGCGATGGGCGGCGGCATCGCGCGGCAGTATTCGCTCGATCTTCACTACGCGACACCGGCCATGGCCTGCCTCACGGTGGCCCTGGTCGAGTCCCTCGCGCGGGGCCGGGAGACCCGGGCGCCGGAGTCCCGGACCGCCTCGCGCCGTCCACTGACTGCCGCGATCCTGCTGCTTCTGGTCACCCTTGTTTCGTACCGCCTGCACGGATTCCTGCCCCTGGGCCTGCGCCGCGTGCGCTGCTACCGATCCATTCATGGCGCCGGGCTCTGCACCTTGCAGGCCGCGCGCCGCATCCCCCGCGACGGTCTGCTGCTCTGCCCCGACGGGCTGGCCGGCTACTGCGCCAACCGGGAACAGTTGATCGGTTGGCGCCACTATGATCCCAGAAGGCACCTGCCCGATCTGGTCTTCACGGAGCTCAAGCATCTGGATAGTCAGCGCCTGGGCTTCCGGGCCTGGATGGAGGAAGGGCGCTTCGGCCTGATCTTTTTCGACGGCACGAACATTATCCTGAAGCGCGGGGTCGATCCCTCGCCAAACCACATTGTGCTCGATGCTGGGCGGCGTCGATCCTCCGGTGCGCCCTTCGCCCGGTCGGGCAGTATGCTGGCCGACATCCAGGTGGCGACGCTGCACTGGCCCGGCACCGGCGCCCGCGCCCACCAGACCATGCCGGCCGCCTGGCCGATGTCGCTGGAGGCGGGCGATTACGACGCCGTGTTTCTCTTCTCGGCACGCACGCCCGAAGGGGATGCGACGGGTGACTGGGGAACGTTGCAAGTCCGCCTGGAAAGTCTCGAGGAAACACTGGCGGAGGCGGCGATCAATCCGGTCGGCGGCGGCCCGCAGATCCTGCGCACGCAGCGGCTCTCTTTCTCGCTTGCCGCCCCAACCCGGGTGCAAGCCGTGGTGGTCGGTCAACGGGCCGAACTGTGGTTGGTGCGGGCCGACTTCGTGCGCCGCAGGAACCCCTGGGAGTTCTAGGCGCCCATGCAGAAGCGTATTGCCCTCATCCTGCTTGCCCTGATCCTGGCGGCCGCCGGCCTGCGCGGCCGGGCGCTCGCTCCCCGTGGCCTCGCCGCCGGCGACGAAGCCCTCACCGCCCTGCGCGCGCTCGGCCTCATGGAGCAGGGACGCTGGTGGACGCCCTACTGGAACGGGGCGCCGGATCTCCACAAGCCGCCGCTCTACTACGGGTTGGTCGCGGTCGGCTACCGCCTCTTCGGCGTCGGAACCTGGGCCATCCGGCTGCCGTCGATGGCCGCCTACCTGCTGATCATCGTCCTTGCCTATGCACTGGGCCGGCGACTCTTCGACCCCGCGGTTGGCCTGGCCGCCGCCTGCTTGACCGTCCTGCACCCGACGCTCGCCGCACAGGCCTGCGTGGGCATGATGGACACGACCATGATCGCCTTCTCACTGGGAGCGGTCTGCCTGCT
>CAZYRQ010000595.1:0-1595 GCA_964649455.1 uncultured Lentisphaerales bacterium | reverse complement strand
CCGGAGGCCCAGAAGATCTGCGAACCGGTGCTCCTGAGCGAACTGGCCGAGATCCAGATGCAACTGCCCGCATTCTATCCGGTGGTCAAGGATCACTACGACCGGATCGCCGCGGGCGAGCGCGACCTCTTCTTCTAGCCGCAATGGGGCGGTTGCCAAGAGTAGCATTTTTGTTTTTCGACACCCCTTATCGACTGTCTCGCCCGTTCCATATGCTCTGGTTCTTACTTAAGCTGAGTGGCTGTGAAAATGCGGTCGGGACGGAGCCCGACCCTCCAGTTCCTTACGAAGAACCCTGGTGTGCGCCGATGGAGGGACGACCTCCGTGTCGTCCGGCGTCTGAACCAGGCAAACTGAGTATTGTTGTTACATCGAGCCCGGCATCGCACTAGAAGGCACAATACTACTATGTCCAATGAATCGACACACACGGCACCAGAACGAGGTGCCGATTCAGCCGCCCTCGACCCGCGGCCGTCCGCCGCACGGGCTCCTGCACGGGGACTCGTGCTGCTCTCCGGCGGTCTCGACAGCCAGCTCGCCGTCTGCGTGCTGCGCGGACAGGGCTGCCACGTCGAGGGCGTGGTCTTCGACAGTCCCTTCTTCAACATCCAGGCCGCGCACGCGGCGTCGCGGAGCCTCCCCGTGCCGCTCCAGGTCATCGACTTCACAGCCGACATCGCGGAACTGGTGACCCACCCGCCGCACGGGTTCGGGGGGGCAATGAATCCCTGCATCGACTGCCACGCGCGGATGATCCGCCGCGCCGGCGAACGCATGCAGGCGCTGGGCTGGGACTTTGTCGCGACGGGCGAGGTGTTGAACCAGCGGCCGATGTCGCAGAACCGCCGCGCGCTCGATCAGGTAGCCCGGGATAGCGGTTTTGCCGAGTGCCTGATCCGTCCGCTGAGCGCGCAGTTGCTGGCGCCCACGCGCCCGGAGCTTGACGGGCGCGTCGACCGCGCACGCCTGATGAAGCTCTCAGGACGCTCGCGCCACGACCAAACCGCCCTCGCGGCGCAGTACGGTCTCCGCGACTACCCGACGCCGGCCGGCGGCTGCCTGCTGACGGAGCGGCAGTTCTGCCGCAAGCTGCAGGATCTGAAGGATCACGAGGGTCTCGGGGATCCCCGCGATCTGGCGCGCCTGCGGCTCGGACGTCATTTCCGCCTGCCCGGCGGGGCGAAATGCGTTGTCGGTCGCAACGCCGGCGAGAACCAGCAGCTCGCGCGGCAGTGCCGTCCGGACGAGACGCTGATCCGGCCGCTGGCGGTGCCCGGCCCGACGGTGATTCTCTCCGCCGGCGCGTCGGCGCCCGATCTGGCGCAGGCCCTCGGCCTGGCCGCGGGCTACTGCGATGCGGGGGCGGAGACGGTGCGGCTGCGCTGCGCCGGCGCCGGGGGACTCCGCGAGGTGTCCGTCGCGCGCCAGCCGCGCGAGACCGCACGTCCGTGGCTGCTGTAGCGGGGACGCCGTCGCCCCACCATCATTCGCGTCCATTCGCGGCTCCTCTCTTCGCGCTTACGCGTGATCCCTGCCTGCGGCTCGCGAGGACGCTCGCCCTCCAATTCGTTACATCAAGCCTGCGGCTCGCG
>CAZYRQ010000594.1:0-1600 GCA_964649455.1 uncultured Lentisphaerales bacterium | reverse complement strand
CGCGCGCCGGACGAAGCGCGCCAGGACCAGCCAGCCGCCGGCCATGCCGACGGCCCAGCCGGCGGCGGCGACCAGCAGTCCCTCGAAGGCCACCAGCCGCCCCACCTGGCCCGCCGTCATGCCCGCCGTGCGCAGCAGCGCCAGCACGCGCAGCCGCTGCTCGATGCCGATCGTCAGCGCGTTGACCAGCATGCAGAGGGCCGTCAGCACGGCGAGCGTCAGCAGGAGCGGCGCCTGGCGCTTGAAGTTCATCAGCGCGTCGCCGGCCAGCTGCTTCGCGATCGCCGCGCGGTCGCCCACGGAGCCGGCGGCCCCCGGCTCCCCGGCGGTGAACCGGGTCACCTCCGCGCGGATGGCCTCGATGGATCCGGCGTCGCGCGTCTGGCAGAGCAGGAGGTTGGGCGGCGCGGGGACGGCGTCGGCGCCGGCCAGCAGGCGCATGGCCCCCGCCGAGGCAAAGAGCGTCGGGAAGCCGGGCACGGTCGCGGGCAGGTCGATGATGGCGGCGATGCGCACCGTCAGCGTGCCGGCGGGGGTCACCAGGACGAGCGGCGAGCCGACCGGCGGCGGCGCCAGGCGGCGGGGGGCGAAGAGGGCCGAGCAGACGGCGGCCACGGGTTCGGGATCGCCCGGTTCCGGCCAGGTGCCGGTCAGGCGGATCCCTTCATACGGGCAGCCTTCGGCCCGGGCCTGGGTGATGTTCGCCACCAGCGGCGGCCCCTGCATGACCCGCCCGCCGGGCCGGTAGTCGAGGGTCGCCCGGACGACGCGGCACGCGAGGGCCGACTCGACGCCTGGCAGGCCGGAGACGGCGGCGACCAGCGCGGGATCGAGGGCCGGCGGCGCCGCGCCGCGGCCGGTCGGCGGCGCGCCGCCCGGGGCGGGCCGCCCGCGCGCGAACTCCGGACCGCCGGTGGTGACCCAGCAGGTGAAAGGCTGTGTCATGCGGCGGGCGCGCCTTTCGCCCTGGCGCATGGCCGTGACGGTCAGGCCGAGCGACCAGACCATCAGCCCCGTGGCCGCCGCCACGCCGAGGATGGCCACCGCCAGGCGCGCCCGCTCGCGCCGGAAACCCGTGAAAACCAGTCGTGCGATCATGCCGGGCGCCTCCTCAGCCGTTCATCGAGGCCAGGTAGTGCTCCGCCACGCGGCCCGAGTCGTGGCCGGTCTCGAACGGCGGGGCGAGGCGTCCGTCGCGCAGGATGTGCACGCGGCGGGCCGCGGCGGCCACGATCGGGTCGTGGCTGACGAGGAGGATCGTGCAGCCGGTCGATCCGTTCATCTCGCGCAGGAGGTCGCAGAAGGCCCGGCCGGCGGGCGAATCGAGGTTGCCGGTCGGCTCGTCGGCCAGCACGATGGCGGGGTTGTTGACCAGGGCGCGGGCGATGGCGACGCGCTGCCGCTCGCCGCCGCTGAGCCGGGACGGCAGGTGGCGGCGCCGCGCCGCCAGGCCCAGCCGCTCCAGCAGCGGATCGAGCGTGCGCGGCTCCGGCGCGCGGCGGTCGAGCAGCAGCGGCAGCGTGATGTTCTCCTCGGCCGTCAATGTGGGGATGAGGTTGAAGTCCTGGAACACGAGGCCGATCCGGCGGCGGCGGAAGAT
>CAZYRQ010000593.1:0-1601 GCA_964649455.1 uncultured Lentisphaerales bacterium | reverse complement strand
CTCAGCGGCGACGGCGGCGACGAGAACTTCGCCGGCTACGACCGCTTCGCCGGGCAGGGGCTCGCGGGGCTCTATTCGCACATCCCCGCCGTTCTCCGGCGTCAGGTCCTCGGTCGCCTCTTCGATCTCGTGCCGGAGTCCTTCGGCTACAAGAGCGTCGCCTCGAAGCTGAAATGGCTCAACGACATGTCGTTCTACGACGCCGGGGAGCGCTACGCCCGCAGCATGAGCTTCCTGCGCTTCACCGACGAGCACAAGGCCGCGCTCTTCACGGGCGAGGCGAAAAACCGCATCGCCAACGCCGATTCCGTGGGCAAGATCCTCGCCTACTTCAACGACGGCACGGCCGAGGAGCTGCTCGACAAGATGCTCTACACGGATCTCATGACGCGCATGCCCGACCACCTGCTCGCGATCTCGGACCGCATGAGCATGGCGCACTCCATCGAGATCCGGCCGCCGCTGATCGACCACAAGGTCACGGAGTTCGCGGCGTCGCTGCCCTGCGATCTGAAGCTCAAGGGGCGCAAGCTCAAGTACATCCTGCGGCAGGTGGCCGCGCGCTACATGCCGCGCGAGCTCATCGACCGCCCGAAGCAGGGCTTCGGCTTCCCGATCGCGCGCTGGCTGCGCACGGATCTGGCGCCGTTCATGAAGGCGCTCTTCAAGCAGTCGCGGTTTGTCGACCTCGGCATCTTCCGGCAGGAGGAGATCGACCGGCTCGTCAACGAGCACGTCGGCGGCAAGGCGGACCACAACTTCCGCCTGTGGATCCTGATCAACCTCGAGATCTGGCACCGCATGTGTTTCGAAGGCAAGACCACCGGCGACATGCGCGAATTCATCGATTCGCTGCGGCTGCGGCAAAAGGGAAGGGACGAGACAGGCCATGTCGGTTGACCTCCTTGCAAAGATCCTCGGCATCGTCGCCCTGGTGCTCTCGGTGATGATCCACGAAGTGGCGCATGGCTGGGTGGCGCTGCGCTGCGGCGACCCGACGGCCCGCGACGCCGGCCGCCTCTCGCTCAACCCGGTCCGCCACGTCGACCTCGTCGGCACCATCATCCTGCCGATGATCCTCGCCCTCTCGGGTTCCGGCGTCATGTTTGGCTGGGCGAAGCCCGTGCCGGTGAACATCGGCCGCTGCCGCAATCCCCGCCAGGCGTTCTGGATGACGGCCATCGCCGGGCCGCTCGCGAATCTGCTCCAGGCTCTTTTCGGAACCGCGCTGATCTGGGCCATGGTGCTATTGAGCCGCAAGGGGGGTGGATCGACGGCAGGCGAGCTGATGTTCAGCTTTCTGATCGCGTATGTCGTCACCAACTTGGTGCTGATGACCTTCAACCTCGTGCCGATCCCCCCGCTCGACGGCTCGAAGGTCGTGGCGATGCTGCTGCCGGACCGGCTGGCGATCCCGTACCTGCAGATCGGCGGCTACGGCTTCATTCTGATCTTCCTGCTGCTGCGCACGCGTCTGGTCGACCATCTGCTCGAAGGCGTGCTCGTAGGCTACATGCGCCTCGTCGGACTGGCCGGATAGCCTTTGTCGATTGGGGACTCCCAGTCGAGTCCGCTTCGCCATCTACTCGGCATGGATCGGC
>CAZYRQ010000592.1:0-1603 GCA_964649455.1 uncultured Lentisphaerales bacterium | reverse complement strand
GGCCGCTGATGACATCGCGCTGGATCTCGCGCAGCAGGGCATTGACCGGCTGCCCCTCGACCTCGATCACGACCAGCACCTGGTCGCTCGACTGCCCGCGGGTGGCCATCATGAAGCCGTGCGCGTCGATCTGCAGGGTCTCCGTCGTCCGCGACAGGCGGGTCAGCGCGGCCGGGAGCTGGCCCGTGCGGCGGACCCGGCGCGCCTCGCCGGAGCCGTTCGCCTTGCGCGCGGTCGCCTGGATTCTGATTTCATTCGCCATGGCTGCTTCCTCTACCTCGAATCTTGCGATTCCTTCTTCCAACTACGGGTTAAACAGGGAGCTGACAGACTGGTCGTTGTGGATGCGCAGCACCGCCTCCCCCAGCAGGTCGCCGACCGACAGCACGGTGACCGGCAGGTTGCCGGTCTCGCCGATGGGCACGGTGTCCGTGACCACCAGCTCCTTGACGGGCGACTGGCGCAGGCGTTCGACCCCCTGCGCCGTCACGGTGGCATGCGTGACCGCCGCGCGGACGCTGCGGGCGCCATGCTCGACGAGCAGCTTCGCCGCCGCGCAGAGGGTGCCGCAGGTCGTCGCCATGTCGTCGACCATGACCACATCCTTGCCCGTCACGTCGCCCACCACGCTGAAGGCCTCGACATCGAGCCCGATGCGCTGCTTGGCCACGATCGCCAGCCCCGTGCCGAGCATCTTCGAATAGGCGTAGGCGGCCTTCACGCCGCCCGTGTCCGGCGAGACGACGACCGGGTCGGGAAGCTGCAGCTCGCGCAGATACTTGGCGATCGCCGGCGCGGCGTAGAGGTGGTCGACCGGAATGTCGAAGAACCCCTGGATCTGCTGCGCGTGCAGGTCGACCGTCAGGATCCGGTTGGCGCCCGCCGCCACCAGCAGGTTGGCCACCAGCTTGGCCGTGATCGGCACCCGGGGCTGGTCCTTGCGGTCCTGGCGCGCATAGCCGAAATAGGGCAGCACCGCCGTGATGCGGCGCGCCGACGCGCGCCGCATGGCATCGATCATGATCAGCAGCTCCATCAGCATCTCGTTGGGCTGCTTGCAGGTCGCCTGCACGATGAACACGTCGCAGCCGCGAATGTTGTCGCGGATCTTGACGAAAGTCTCGCCGTCCGGGAAGCGGTTGATGTCGACCGCCCCCAGCTCCATGCCGACATACGCGGCGATGCGCTCGGAAAGCGGCCGATTCGACGTCCCAGAAAAAATCTTCATGCTCGCGACACCTTCATCCGGCACCTGCCGGCCCTGCGCTTCCCCATCCCAACCACCCGGTCGGGATGGTTGCCCGACATGGACTCGAACCATGACTCAGGGCTCCAAAAACCCATGTGCTGCCATTACACCATCGGGCAATGTCCAGGTCAGCCGGCTCCAGTAGTCGACCGGCAGATCCCGTCGGATCCGCTCGCCCTGCTCAACGTCTCCCACCAGCGCGAACACCGTCGCACCGCTGCCCGACAACAACACGCCCGCCGCGCCCGCCGCCTTCAGCAGCTGCGCCACGCGCCCGACCGCAGGGTACTTCTGGAAGACACCGGCTTCGAGACCGTTGAACAAGCCCCCGGCGGCAGCCCGCAGGTTGCCTCC
>CAZYRQ010000591.1:0-1608 GCA_964649455.1 uncultured Lentisphaerales bacterium | reverse complement strand
GCGGCCTGGTGCAGGAGGTCTTCTCGGGCGACCAGCTCGCCGCCCTCTCCGGCCGGCTGGGCATCGGCCACGTGCGCTACTCGACCTGCGGCGGCGACCGCGTCCAGAATGTCCAGCCGCTCCTGGCCGAGTGCGCCGACGGTCCCTGGGCGATCGCGCACAACGGCAACCTGACCAATGCGGCGAAGTTGCGCCGCGCCTACCAGCAGTCGGGCTCCATCTTCCACACGACGACCGACAGCGAGGTGCTCGTCCATCTGCTCGCCGATCCGTACTACCGCAGCCGTATCCACCGGGTCGGCCGCGCGCTGGCCGAGCTGCAGGGGGCCTTCGCCTTCGTGCTGATGACGCGCGACGCGGTGCTGGCGGCGCGCGATCCGCACGGGTTCAAGCCGCTGGTGCTGGGCACGCTCGACAAGGGCTTCGTCGTGGCCAGCGAATCGTGCGCCTTCCGGCCGGTCGGCGCCCGTTATCTGCGCGAGATCGAGCCCGGGGAACTGGTCACGATCGACAGCCACGGGGTAACGAGCTACCGGTTCGCGGAGCCGGCGCCGCAGGGGGCGCACTGCGTCTTCGAGATGGTCTACTTCGCGCGGCCCGACAGCCTCGTGTTCGGGCACAACGTCCATCAGGTCCGTCTCCGCTACGGGATGCGCCTGGCGGCCGAGCATCCGGTCGAGGCCGATGTCGTCGTGCCGATCCCCGACAGCGGCATGTCGGCGGCCATCGGCTACGCGCGGGCGAGCGGCATCCCGCTGGATCTGGGCTTCATCCGCAACCACTACATCGGGCGCACGTTCATCATGCCCGAGGCCGAGCGGCGGGCCACCGGCGCCGACCGCAAGCTCTCGGTGCTGCCCGAGACGGTGGCGGGCCGGCGGGTGGTGGTGGTCGACGACTCGATCGTGCGGGGCAACACGGCCCGGAAACGCGTGGCCCTCCTGCGGGCGTGCGGGGCCACCGAGGTGCATGTCCGCATCTCCTGCCCGCCGACGCGCTTTCCCTGCTTCTACGGCATCGATTTCGCCACGGCCGAGGAGCTGATCGCCGCCGGGCGCGAGGTCGAGGAGATCCGCGCCTGGATCGGGGCCGATTCGCTGGGCTACCTGAGCGAGGAGGGCCTGCTGGAGCCCTTCGGCGCCGAAGGCGCGCACTTCTGCCGGGCCTGCATGACGGGCAGCTATCCGGTGGAGGTGACCGAGCCGGTGGGCCGGCGGGCGCTGGAGTCGGGGCTGGTTTGCGAGCGGGCGGCGGGCGGATGCCCCCCGCGGAAAGGGGAATCATGACCAAGCACATCTTCATCACGGGCGGGGTGGTCTCCTCCCTCGGCAAGGGACTGACCGCCGCCTCGCTGGCCCTGCTGCTGCAGAAGCGCGGCTACCGCGTCCGCCTGCAGAAGCTCGATCCCTATCTGAATGTGGATCCGGGCACCATGTCGCCCTACCAGCATGGCGAGGTGTACGTCACCACCGACGGCGCCGAGACCGACCTGGATCTCGGGCACTACGAGCGCTTCACCGGCCAGCCCTGCACCCGCGCCAGCAACTACACGACCGGCAGCATCTACAGCCGGGTGATCCAGCGCGAGCGGCAGGGCGGCTACCTCGG
>CAZYRQ010000590.1:0-1609 GCA_964649455.1 uncultured Lentisphaerales bacterium | reverse complement strand
CAAAATCGGGGGGCGTCGCCTGTGTCGAGTCCCTCTACCAGGCCAGCAAGGTCTTTGCCACGGGCGGTCCATACCCGCGGCTCTACACCCGGCCCGCGCGCGAGGTGCGGCAGACGCTCAAGTGCCATGCCGGACAAGCGCTGGTGGCGTTCGATCTGCATGGCGTGCGCTGGTCCCTGGAGCCGCGGCTGAGCTTCTATTGCTGGGTCTATTGCCAGAGCCTGCACCGCAATCCCGGGCTGGCGGCTGCACTGGAGTCGTACGACTGTTTCACGGACATCGAGTTCAACCCGGCGCGCTCGGTCAATTGCCAGGCCTATGCCGTCGCCCTCTATGCCGCCCTGGCGCGTGCCGGCCGGCTGAAGCAAGCGCTGGCGGCGCCGACCGCCTTCCTAGCGCTGTTCGGGGGCCGGCCTGCCGCCGTGGTGCCGAAACCGCCGGCCGTCTCCACAACCGCGCCGACCGCTGGGCCGGCTGCCAAAGCTGAAAAGCAAAGCAAACGCCCGGCACGTGCGCGCAAGGGACGCCAAAAAGCTTCGGCGGTGGGCCAGGTGCCAACGACAGAGCCTGTTCAACTGCCATTGCTGGAATCCATCTACCCCGCCGCGGAGGAACCGGAGTCCACCTAAAGAAACCCCGCCATGCCCTCTCTCGTGTTGACCAGCGATACCCTCAGCGTGCGTCTGCTCTCCCGGCGGCTCGAAGTGATCCGACAGGACCACCAGACGCCCGGATCGGCACCCGTGCGCACCGAGGTGCCGTTGCTGGACATCGACCGCGTCGTCCTGATCGGCCGCCCCTCCGTCACCATCCCCGTGCTGACCACGCTGATGGATACGGGCATCCCCTGCTTTTTCCTGACGTCGCACGGACGCTGGCGGGGCGCGCTCAGCCCCGACCGCAACCTCAACGCCGCGCGGCGCATCCGCCAGTACGAGCAGGCGACCGACCCCCAGTTCAGCCTGCGCGTGGCGCGGCGGCTCGTGATCGCCAAGATCGCCAACAGCCGGCGCGTCCTCCAACGGCTGGCCGCCAACCGCGAAATCAGCGACAGCCCCGAGCATGAAGCCGTCTGCGGCGAGCTCAAGCACCTGCTGCAGCGGGCCGGGAGCACGGATTCGCTTGACGAACTGCGCGGCATCGAGGGGCTGGCGGCGGCGCGCTACTTCCGACGCATCGGCGCCTTCTTTCCCGAATCCCTTCCGTTTCGCGAGCGGTCGCGCCGACCTCCGCGCGATGGTGCCAATGCCCTCCTCTCCTGGACCTACACCATCCTCCTCGGCGAGGTCGAGGGCGCGATCCGTGCCCATGGACTCGATGCCGCCATCGGCTTGCTGCATGCCGACAAGCTCAACACCCCCTCGCTGGCACTCGACCTGCTAGAACCCCTGCGGCCCGCCGTCGCCGACCTGCTGGTGCTGAGCATCCTCAACCACGCCATTCTCCGTCCCGAACATTTCGAGGTCGATATCGACGACGGCGGCACCTACCTGACCGAGGAGGCTCGCAAGCCCTTCTTCGTCGCCTACGAACAGTCGATGACCCGCCGTTTCGCGATAGCGAAGGGCTCGCCCCACACCGACTTCCGCAAGGTGATCGACGAGCAGGT
>CAZYRQ010000589.1:0-1619 GCA_964649455.1 uncultured Lentisphaerales bacterium | reverse complement strand
TCGCCCGGCTCGCGGATGATGGTGGGCGTGACGAGGATCAGCAGATTGGCGGTCTTTTCGATCTCGCGGGTATAGCGGAAGAGCCAGCCCAGCAGCGGAATGTCGCCGAGGAGCGGCAGACGGTGGTCGACCTTCTGCTTGTCCTTGCGGGTGAGGCCGGCGATGACGATCGTCTGGCCGTCGGGCACGGTGACCGTCGTGTTGGCCGTGCGCTTGGCGATCGTCGGCGTGAACTCCGTTGTGCCCGATCCGGAACTGATGACCGACTCGATGCTCGGCTGCAGATCCATGCGCACGAGGCCACCGGGGATGACATGCGGCATGAGCTTGAGCTTGACGCCGACCTCCTGGCGCTCGATGTTCTGGATGACGTCGCGCGCCGTGCCGGAGCCGCCCTCGATGGTCGACTTGAGGATCGGGATCTCGTCGACGATGCTGAGGGTGGCCTCGGCGTTGTTCTGCGCCTGCAGGGCCGTCTCCGAGAGGATCTCGACATCGCCGCGCTCGCGCAGCGCCTCGATGCTGACGATGCCGGGGTAGTCGATGCGCAGGGTGCCGTCCGCGTTGCGCCGGGCGTGCGCGATGGCGGCCGTGAGGCCCTGGGGCAGCACGCCGCGCGCGGCGTCCTCGACGAGCGAACCGCCGGTGTCGCCCGCGAGGCGGCTGCCGGCGCTGAAGGCCGTGTCGCCCGCCTGGCCGGGCGCCGTCAGCGCCGTCAGGCCCACGCCCCAGGTGAAGCCGGAACTGTCCGAGAGCTCGGCGATCAGCACGCGGATGTGCACCTGTTCCGGCGCGCGGTCGAGCTGCGCCAGCAGCGCGCGCACGATCTCGAAGTCGTTGGGCGAGGCCTCGACCAGCAGGGCGTTGTTGGCGGGGCTCGACTCGACGGCGATGCGGCGGACGCCCTTGCCGTCGGCCGCCTTGGCCGCCGACTTCTCCAGCAGGGCCGAGAGGCTCTTGGCGGCCTCGTCCGCCTTGAGGTAGTGCAGCGGCACCGCGTTGAGGTGGCCGCGTCCCGTCGGCAGGTCGACGTCCAGGCGCGCGATCAGCGCCTTGTACTCCGCCAGCAGGGCGGCCGGGCCGACGAGGATGAGGCTGTTGGCATGCGGGGCCGCCACGGCGAGCCCGCCGCGCGCCGCGCCGGGCGCGCCCTGGAGGCGAGCCGCCAGCTGCTGGCCCTCCTGCGGGGCGGTCTGCATCATCGTCGCGTTCAACTGGCGCGCCATGGCCTCGGCGTCGGCAAACTTGAGCGGCACGACCTCGGTGACGCGCGCGAGCCCCGGCCGGTCGAGTTCGCCGACCAGGAGCGCCACGCGCTCCAGCGTGCGGGCGGTGTCGGTCACCACCAGGTGGTTGCTCGACTCGAGCACGGCGATCCAGCCCTTGCGGCCGCCGCCGCCCTCGAGCACGCGGCGCACGTCGTCGGCGGCCACGTGCTGCAGGCTGAAGACGCGCGTGACGAGGCCGTTGCCGGTCTCGCCGTCGCGCATGGCGGCGCCCACCGAGAGGCCGCCGCCCTCGGGCAGGCGCACGATGCGGCACGAGCCGCCCTCGTCCACGACGCTCAGGCCGGCCGAGGCCAGCACCGAGAGGCCGAAGGCGTAGACGTCGCCGGCCGG
>CAZYRQ010000588.1:0-1620 GCA_964649455.1 uncultured Lentisphaerales bacterium | reverse complement strand
CGAGGTCATGGTCTTCCTGACGCCCTATGTGCTCGACACGCCCGCAGAGCTCGAAGCCTACTCGCGCAAACGCAAGATCGCCGCCGATGCCGGCGAGATGTGGAGCCAGGGCTTCTCGGGCAGCAAGCTCGCAGATCCGCCCGACCGGAAGACCGCCGATCGGCTCCACGAGGCGGGAATCGATCCGGCCGCGCCGATAGGCGCTAAGTCGGCTGTCCGCATCCTCTCGCAACCGCAGGCGATTCTGGACGATCAGACGACCCTCACCACCCACGCGCCTCAGGCGGCCCCGGCTCCTCAACCACAGCAAAGGACTCCCACACCATGATCAGGATCGACAGCGACTTCCCGGGCGGCAACATCCTGGTCGAATCGATCACGGACGATGCCGTCATCCTGCACCCCGACATGCGTGACACTGCGGGGAGCTGGTTCTACTGGGCCTTCCGCCTCCGCGGTGCCGCCGGCCGCACCCTGGATGTCCGCTTCTCGCCCCACTCGCCCGTCGGCATGAAGGGCCCGGCACTATCCGCTGACGGCGGGGTGACCTGGCGCTGGGGGAGCGGGCTGTTCACGATCGACAGCTTCGCGCTGACGGTTCCCGCAGACGCGGACGACCTCATCGTCGCCTTCGCGCCGCTCTACACGCAGCGCCACTGGGAGCGCTTCCTCGCGGGCCGCGCGCCGGCGGGCGGCTGGCGGCGCCAAGTGCTCTGCCGCACCCGCAAGGGGCGCGATGTCGAGTGGCTCGCGCTCGGCGCGCCGGCGGAAACGGCCGCGCACCGCGTGGTCTTCACGGCGCGCCACCACTGCTGCGAGATGATCGCCGACTATGTGATGGAAGGCATCATCGACGGCATCCTCGCCGACGACGAGGCGGGGGCCTGGCTCCGTCGCCAGGTGGCCTTCTGCTTCATTCCCTTCGCCGACAAGGACGGCGTCGAGGACGGCGACCAGGGCAAGAACCGCCGGCCGCGCGACCACAATCGCGACTACGTCGGCGAGAGCGTGCATGTCGAGACGGCCGCGATCCGGGAGTTCCTCCCCCGCTGGGGCGGGGCGCGGGGCATCGACGCGGCATTCGACCTCCACTGCCCGTGGATCCGTGGCCGCTGCAACGATGTCGTCTACCAGGTCGGACGCGATTCGCCCACGGTCTGGCGGGAGCAACAGCGTTTCGGCGAACTGCTCGAGACTCGCCTGCCGCCCGGCGCACTGCCGTACCGCGCCGCCGACAATCTGCCCTTCGGCAAGGAGTGGAACACCGCCGCGAACTTCAGCGGCGGCATGAGCTTCTCGCGCTGGTCGGCGGGTCTGCAGGGCATGCGCCTGCCGACCTCTTTCGAGATCCCCTATGCCGAGGCCTCCGGGGTCGCGGTGACCCCCGACGGGGCCCGGCGCCTCGGACAGGCCATCGCGCGCGCCCTGGCCGCCTATCTCCCGGCGTAGCCCCATGTCCGATATCTGGACGCGACGCGGGCCGATCGCGCTGGCCTGCTCACATGGGCTGGCCCCATTCACGCGGCGCGAAGTGCGGGCGCTGGGCCTGGAGGTCGTGGCCGACGACGAGGGCTCGGTCGAGACCGAGGGCACGCTGCGCGACGCCATGCGGCTCAACCT
>CAZYRQ010000587.1:0-1625 GCA_964649455.1 uncultured Lentisphaerales bacterium | reverse complement strand
ACGCCGAGCGTGTCCGCCGTGGCCGTCATGATGGCGCGGGCATAATGACCATGGCCATGCGACGCGCGCCGGTTCACGAAACCATCGAGTCCCGGCTGCAGGTGCGGCAGCGGACGCGCGGCGAGGCCGTCGCAATCGGGCGGCACGGCGGCGGCGAGCCGGTCGAGTTCCTTGAAGCTTGTCTCGGGCGCGAAGGTGCGCCGGTACCATTCGAGCACGCCCGCGCCGTTGCCGTCGAAGGCCAGCTGCGCCCAGGTGCCGGGTTCGACGCCGGGCAGGGTGCAGAGCCCCTCGCGGGGCTGGTAGCGGTCGCACATCGCGACGCAGGCGAGCACCGTGCCGGTCGACTCGCAGACGGGCGCGCGCTCGCCGAGTCCCGCCCCGAGGGCGGCCGCGTGGTGGTCGAGCGAGCCCGCCACCACCGGGATGCCCGCCGTCAGCCCGAGCCGCGCCGCGCCTTCGGGAGTGACCGGGCCGATCATCGTGCCGGGCCGCAGCGGCGTCGCCAGCTGGTCCTCCCGCAGGCCGGCGGCGGCCAGCGCTTCCGGCCACCAGGCGAACCGCCGCTGGTCCATCAGGCCCAGCAGCGAGGCCGTTCCGGCATCGCCGGAGCGGCGGCCGGTCAGCGACCAGGCCAGGTAGTCGGCCAGGGTCAGGACGCGCGCGGCGCGCGACCAGCAGGCCGGCGACTCGCGCTGGAACCAGGCGAGCTTGGTGACCGCCGAGCCGGCGCCGAGACCGGTGCCGATGCCGGTGATGGCCAGAAACTCCGGATGTTGGTTCAGTTGCCGGAGGGGCTCCGGCAGCGTAGGCTGGCGGGAGTCTGTCCAGAGCAGGAAGGGGGTGAGCGGGGCGTCGGCCTCATCCAGCAGCAGGAAACTGTTGGCTTGTGATGACCAGGAGAGCGCAACGATATCGCCGGGCGACGCGCCGGCCGCGGCCAGCGCCTCGTCGAGGCCGTGGCGTAGGATGCGCCAGAAGGCGTCGACGGCGACCTCCTGCCGGGGCGGGGGACCGGCGACGGGCACCGGCTGCCGGCCGAGACCGCGTAGGCGCATGTCCGTGTCGAAGAGGCCCAGCTTGAAGTAGCTGGTGCCGAGGTCGATGCCCAGCAGCAGGCCCATGGTGGTCGCTCCGTGGCGCGGCCGGCGCGTGGCGCCGGACCGCGCCGGGTGGTCGCTACGGGCGTGTCTCGTCGAGCAGCCGCTGCGTGGCGGCGACGAGCCGCTTGCCGCTCTCGGTCGAGAAGAGCGAGGTGGAGGCCTCGTAGCCGCCCTCGGCCGCCGCCTGCTCCGTGGCGATGTAGCCGGCCATGCTGCCGTTGGCGCAGGTGCAGACGAAGACGCCGGGGTTCGCCTGGCGGATGGCGAGGGCGTACTCGATGAAGACCTCGCCCTGCCAGCCGACCACGGCCCAGGGGCCGATGCGCAGGAGCTGGATCTCGGCCGGCATGCAGCTCTTGAGCGCCGCGTCGATGCGGCCGTCGGCCTTTGACTTGGCCAGCGCGTGGCTGGCCTCGGCGCCGAAGAGGTCGCATTCCGTCGTGCGCACGATGGCGCGGGGCGTGCCGTCCTGCTGCTGGCGCGCGAACTTGGCGCGGACCGCCTCGACCTTGGCGGCGGCCG
>CAZYRQ010000586.1:0-1626 GCA_964649455.1 uncultured Lentisphaerales bacterium | reverse complement strand
TCGGCGACGGGCTGGCCACCGCCTGCGCGCGGCTGCAGGATGCCGAGCCGAAGACGCGCATCGTGGTGCTCCTGAGCGACGGGGAGTCCAACACCGGCATCATCACGCCGGAAACGGCGGCGGAGACGGCCGCCAAGCTCGGCTTCCGGGTCTATACCATCGGCGTGGGCTCCACCGGACGCGCGCCCTTCCGCGTGCGCGATGAGTTCGGGCGCGAGCGGATCGCCTTCGGCGAGGTCACGCTGAACGAGACCCAGCTCCGGCAGATCGCCGAGAAGACCTCGGGGCGCTATTTCAACGTCCGCGACACCGAGGGCTTCCGGCGGGCGATGGATGCCATCAACGACCTGGAAACGACGCGCATCACGCGCAACGTCTACAACCAGTACAACGAGAAGTATCTGCCCTTCATGGCGCTCGGGACGCTCCTGGCGGCCGGCAGCGTCCTGCTCAACCTGTTCATCGTGCAACGCCCCCTGTAGCTGGAACCGACGTATGCGATTCGTCTATCCATGGCTGCTGACCGGTCTGCTGCTGCTCCCGCTGGCGGGGCTGCTCGGCTTCTGGGTGCTGAGCCTGGGCGCCCGGCGGCTGGCGGGCTTCGTCTCGCCCGAGATGCAGGCGCGCCTGGCCCCGCCGCGGCGCGCGGCGACGGTGGTCGTCCAGGTGTCGCTCATGCTGGCCGGGCTGCTGCTGCTCGTGCTGGCCGCGGCGCGTCCGCAGTGGGGCCGCGCCGAGGTGCGCGTGCAGGAGCGCGGGCGCAACCTGCTGATCGCGCTCGACGTGTCGCGCTCGATGCTCGCCGCGGATGTCCACCCGAACCGCCTCGAACGCGCCAAGGCCGACCTGCTCGACCTCCTGGCGGAACTGCGCGGCGACCGGGCCGGCCTGCTGGTCTTCCGCGGCCGGGCCAATCTGCTCTGTCCGCTCACCACCGACCGCGCCTTCCTGCGCCAGGCGCTCGACGGGGTCTCCATCGACGCCGCACCGCGCGGCGAGACCGACCTCGCCGACGCCATCCAGAAGTCGCTCGATGCGCTGGAATCGGCCTACGACCAGAACAACGCCATCCTGTTGATCACGGACGGCGAGGATCTGGCCGGCCGCGCCCTCGACGCCGCCAAACGCGCGGCCGCGCGCGGCATTCCCGTCTTCACGGTGGGCATCGGCGATCCCCGCGGGGCGGCGGTGCCGGGCATCGACGGCACGGGCACCCTGCAGCACCAGGGCGCCCCGGTCGTCACGCGCATGGACGAAGCGACGCTGGCGGCCATCGCGCGCGCCTCGGGCGGCACCTACATTCCGCTGGCCACCTCGGGAACGGCCAGCACCACGCTGGGCGCGATCTACCGGCAGCATCTGACGCGCGTGGCGGCGCGTGAATTCGAGGAGCAGCTGGAGCGCCGCTACATCGAGCGCTACCCGCTCTTCCTGGTGCCGGCCATCCTGCTGCTGCTGGGCACGGCCCTGCTGAGCCGCGGCCGGATGGCGGGCGGCCACACGCGGCGGCCGACGGCTCCGGATACCGTGCCGCGTGGCGTGCGCGGCGCCATGCTGGTGCTCCTGCTCGCTTCGGTTGCCCCGGGCACGGTGCCGGCCCAGACCGGCGTGACCGCCAACCTGCCG
>CAZYRQ010000585.1:0-1630 GCA_964649455.1 uncultured Lentisphaerales bacterium | reverse complement strand
CGCAGCTCCCGGAGCCGCCATTGTAGATGATGTTGTTCACCGACGTGCCGCCGGTCTTCAACAGATTGTCCCGCGCGTGATCTGTCGATGTGTTGCCCGAGACCGTGCAGTTGTAGAGGTAGCCGCCGGTCTGGTCGATGCCGCCCGCCAGGAGGGGTTTGGTCATCGCGTGTCCGGTCACCCGGGCGTTGTAGAGCTTGCCGTTCTGCAAGTAGACGCCCTGGATGCCGTTGCCCTCGATGATGCAGTTCTCGACGACGGCATTGGCCCCGTTCAGGCAGAGCCCCATGCCGCGGGTGTCAGTGTCAATGGGGCCGCCGGTGCCGCCGTTCTTGTTCGAGTTGCCGTGGAGGTAGCAGCGGCGCACCGTGCCGCCGGAGGCGAACACGCCGGCGCCATACAACTGGTTGCGGTTGCGCCAGTTATTGGCGATTTCACTGTCGGTCAGGAGGCCGCCGCTCATGTAGACGCCGACTCCGCTCATACCGCCATAGCTCGAATTGGCGACGTTGGCGTCGATCAGGCAGTTCGTGACGGTTCCATTCGACATGCTGATGCCGCCGCCGGACGCCAGGGATCCGCTTCCCAAGCCGATCTGGTTGTCCGTGAGGCGCACGTTCTCGACGAGGCCGTTCGCCGACATGTAGATTCCGGCGCCGCCCAGGTTGTTCGTGCAGCCGGTGATCGTGAGGTCCCGGACAATCGACCCCGCCGCGGCGACAGAGACGCCGCGGTACGCGGTGCTGAGCTTGCCCCCGCTCAAGACGGTGGCGTCGCGGCCCGCGCCCAGGAGATGGCATGGCGTTACAAAGGCCAGTTCCGAGGAAAGGAAGTACGTGCCGTCGGCGACATGGATCGTCGCCAATGTGCCGGCTGACCTCCAGACGGCATCGAAGGCGTCATTCACCGCGTGCGCGGCCTTCGCGGCGGTGTCGTAGGGATAGGTGTTCGAACCTTCGGAATCCACGTACACCGTGAACGGATGGAGATCGATCGCGTCGACGTATTCGTCTTCGGCGGACGACGCGCCGTCCCACACCACGAGCTTGAGCGTGTGCCGCCCATCGGAAAGCCCCGCGAAAGCCGGCGTCGCGGAGGTCTGGTCGGAAAGGGCACTATCGACATACCACGTGTAGGTGTAGCTTTCCGAACCGCCGGCCACGCGCGCGGAGACCGTCGGCGAGGCGCCCGAGGGCCAGTCGATCTGCGGCACGATGATCGCGCACTGCAGCGCCCCCCCGGAATAGACGTACTCGTAGCAGCCGAGGTCATAGGCGGTTCCCTGGGGACGGCTGCCGCCGACGAGGTCGACGGCGTAGCTCGTCACCGTCGCGCCCGCGTCGACACCCGGCGACGAGAACCCGATCGTGAAGTCGCCGTTCGCCGGATCAACGAAAAACGGATCCGTAACCAGGTTGCCCACCGCCTTCGACGTCGTGACCGACGCGATGGAATCGACGAGGTTGGTGTTGAACGTGCCGCCCGACACCGCGACATCGCCCGACGTGCCGTTCCCATAAACGATGTTGTTCGCCGCCGTGCCGTTCGACATCTTCAGCCCGGCGTAGGGAGCCGGCGCCACGTTGTCCGCAACCGTGCAGTTGTACAGGTAGCCGCCGGACATCTCGAC
>CAZYRQ010000584.1:0-1631 GCA_964649455.1 uncultured Lentisphaerales bacterium | reverse complement strand
TCGGTCATGAACTTGATGCGCGAGGCGCGGCCGAGCCGGCGCTCGAAGCGGTGCTGGTAGCCGACGAGTCCGCCGACCGGCTCGCCGAACTCCTCGGCCACGCGGCGGGCGACGGTCACCGCCGCCAGGCGGCGGGGCTGCGTGCAGCCGATCAGGCGGCCCTCCGCCGCGCGGCCGAGCTGCAGGGCCATCTTCGGCAGCTGGGTGGTCTTGCCCGAGCCCGTGTCGCCGCAGACGATGATCACCTGATAATCGCGCAGCGCCTGCTGGATCGGCTCGCGGAAGGCCGTGATCGGCAGCGCCTCCGGGAAGGCGATCACGGGCATGGCCGTCGCGCCGGACGCCTTGACGCGGCCTGGTTGGTCTTCGCTCACGCCGGCGCGGCGCCGTCCGGCGCGGCGGAGGCGCCGATCCAGCGGCGCACGGCCTCGCCCAGCGGCCGGATGGCCTGGATCGTCACCACCTCGTCGCCGGCCGTGCCGGGAATGGTCGCCTGCTCGCCGACCCGGCGCCCCTCGAGCGTCTTCGCCAGCCGGCTGCGGTTGGGCAGGATGCCGAGCGCCTCGTCGCGGTCCCATTCGCCGAGGATCGAATAGGTCTGTGTCGAACCGTCCCCGCGCGCGAAGGTCACCTCGACGCCCATGCCCGCCACGGCGGTGTCGATGTTGTCGAAGTGGGTGCCGCGCATCTGCTTGAGTTCCAGATCCCATTCGTCGCGGCGCGACATCAGGACGGCCTGCTGCTGCTTGGCGGCATGGTACTCGAAGTTCTCGCTCAGGTCGCCATAGCTGCGCGCATGGGCGATGTCGGCGCTGTTCTTCGGAATGTCGACCTCGACCAACTGGCGGAACTGCTCCTGTCGCTCCCGCAGCGAGCGCCAGGAGGTCCAGCGCAGCGTCGACTCCGGCTGCGCGGTGGCCGTGCCGCCGGGCTGCTTGCGCTCGGCGAGGGCGGGGTCGATCCGCACCATGCGGGCGACGATCATGCGCTGCGTCGCCGAGTCGCCCATGGCGGAATTGCCGTAGATGCGGGAAAAGACCGCCTCGCGCTGCAGCGGATCGAGCGACGTGAAGGCCGCCTCGAACCACTTCGCCTGCTCGAAGAGCCCCTGCAACTGGTGCTGCATGCGCAGCTGTTCGCCGCAGAGGGTCTGATCCTCTATGATGGCGATCGCCTGGCCCATCAGCTCGTAGAGCGAGGGCAGGGGCCAGTTCCCGACCTTCGGCAGGTTGCGCAGTACCCAGACCAGCAGG
Source organism: uncultured Lentisphaerales bacterium (assembly GCA_964649455.1). Lineage (GTDB taxonomy): Bacteria > Verrucomicrobiota > Kiritimatiellia > RFP12 > JAAYLN01 > JAAYLN01. Next base: position 378 of record CAZYRQ010000584.1, on the reverse strand, counting down.
GGCGGCGGAACCGCGGGCGCGGCCAGCAGCTCGCGGCAGCGGGCCTGGAGCGCGGCCACGTGCGCGGGGTCGTCAATCAGCGCCTCGGCCGTCACCGCGGTGAGGTTGTAGTTCATTTCCGGCAGCGCCGCCAGGAACTGGGCGGCGGCGCCGGATTCGTGCGCGAGGAGGAAGTCGACCATCAGGGCGATATCGCGAACCGGCAGCGACTCGGCGGCGGCCAGGAAGCGGTTGCCCTCCAGCAGGTGGCGGGACATTTCGGCGGCCGGTGGGGTCGCCAGCTTCAGCCGCTGGACGGTGAGGGTCAGGCGGGTGTAGAGGGCGGCATCCACGTTGTAGGCCCCCTTGAGGGCGAAGGCCAGGCGGTCGCCGAGGGCC
>CAZYRQ010000583.1:0-1634 GCA_964649455.1 uncultured Lentisphaerales bacterium | reverse complement strand
GCAGCGCGCGTTGTGGATGCGCTCGTCGCAGGGCGTCGTCCGGATCCAGACCATCCGCCGCGCCAGGGCGCCTGTCGCCAGCATGACGATCACCTCCAGATTGTCGCGGTACGCCTCGAGGGACACCTGCCGCCGGCCGGTGGCCGGGTCGGTCTTGATGTCGTGCAGGCCGCAGTTGACCAGCAGCGTGTCCGCTTTGATCGCGGGTTCCCGGGAGGCGCACCGTCGGAGGTAGGCGAGCACCATGGCGGAGTCGCCCCCGTTGGCGCCCTGCGCGACATCCATGTTCTGGCGCGCGGCCTCCAGTCCGGTCTTGCGGTCGTAGCCGATGCCCAGTGCCTCCAGGCTGGCCTCGAGTGCCGGGCCATAGTGGATCGAGATGCTGTCGCCGATGACGAAGATGTTCATAGCATTATGATGCCATCGCGCGCTGCACGAGTCGAGCGCCTAGGCGAGAACCGCGTCGCAGGCCTCCTCGAAGACCTGGAGCGACTCGGCCAGCATCTCCTCGGGAATCGTCAGCGGCGGGGCGACCTTGAGGCACTCGCCGGCGACGCCGACCGGGGCGAACATCAGTAGACCGCGGTGGTAGCAGGCCACGTTGACCTTCGTCGCGAGATCGGCATCCGGCTCGGTCGTGCCGGGCTTGACGACCTGCAGGCCGGCCACCAGCCCCTTGATGTGCAGGCAGCCCAGCACCCTGGGATATTTTTTCTGCACGCGTTCCAGCCCGTCGCGCAGCATCGGCTCGAGGCGCGCGGCGCGCGCGGCGAGCTTCTCCTCCTTGAGGATCTTGATGTTGGCGATGGCGGCGGCCACGGCCAGCGGCGAGGCCGAATGTGTCGAGGTCATCGAGCCCGGCGCGTAGAGTTCCATCAGGTCGCGGCGGCCGATCACAGCCGACAGGGGCAGCGACGACGAGATCCCCTTGCCGCAGGCGATCAGGTCGGGCTTGATGCCGTAGTGCTCGAAGCAGAACATCCGGCCCGTGCGGCCGAAGCCGGCCTGGACTTCGTCCATCACGAGCATGATGTCGTGGCGGCGGCAGAAGGCCTCGAGCTGGCGGGCGTATTCGACCGGAAGAAAATCGGGACCGCAGCCCTGGTAGCTTTCCGACATGACCCCGGCGATCTGCTCCGGCCGGATGCTCTTCGCCGCCAGCGTGTCGAGGAAGAGCTGAAAGGACGTGTCGCGGTTTTTGAAGCCATCCGGGAAAGGCACCTGGACGAAGTCGGGACTCAGCGTGCCGATCCATTGCTTGGCCTTCGGGTTGCCGCCCGCGAGCTGCGCGCCGAGCGTGCGCCCGTGGAAGGCATTGTTGAAGGTGATGAAGTAGCGCCTATCGGGGCCGTACTTCTCACGGGCGTAGGTCTTCGCCAGCTTGATGCAGTTCTCGGTGGCCTCGCTGCCCGTACTCAACAGGAAGACGTGGTAGTTCGCGGGATCGGGCGAGAGCTCGCGCAGCAGCTTCGTCAGCGTGGCGCGCCCCTCGTGGACGAAGACGTAGGTCGCCAGCAGGTCCTGTTCGATCGCGGCCTTGAGGGCCGCCTTGATCTCGGGACGTCCGTGACCGACGTTGGTGATCAGCACGCCGGAGGACCAGTCGATCCAGCGGTTGCCCCACCGGTCGGCGA
>CAZYRQ010000582.1:0-1636 GCA_964649455.1 uncultured Lentisphaerales bacterium | reverse complement strand
TCGTGGTTGCCCATGACCACGGCATCCACGTGGCGGTAGACCGAGGCCAGCACCTCGTTGGGCTGCGGCCCGTAGCCGACGATATCCCCGAGGCAGACGATGCGGTCGGCGCCCAGGCTCGCGAGGTCGGCCAGCACGGCCTTCCAGGCGGGAAGGTTGGCATGGAGGTCGGAGACAATGGCGTAGCGCATGGTTGCGGAAGCATAACACTTGCCTTCGCGGCGTGTAAAAGCTAATTTCCACGCATGACAAGCCTTCCATCCGCTTCCGGCGCGAATGCCGGGGAAACGCTATCGGCCTGGTTGCAGACCGCCTTCGAAAGGGCCTTCGGCGAGGCCGCCCGCGGCACGTGCCTGCGGGTGCAGCCCTCCACCGATCCCGCCTTCGGCGACTTCCAGTGCAACGACGCCATGGGCCTCGCCAAGTCCCTCCGCCTGCCCCCGCGCGCCATCGCCGCGCGGATCGTCGAGGCGCTCGAGACCGCCGATGCCCCCGCCGCGGCCGCCATCGCCGGCCCGGGCTTCATCAACCTCGCGGTGTCGCCCGCCTGGCTGGCCGGACAGCTCGCCGCCCTCTCCGCCGACCCCCGGCTGGGCCTCCCCGACACCGGCCGCGGCCGCACGATCATCATCGACTACTCGAGCCCCAACGTCGCCAAGCCGATGCACATCGGCCACATCCGCTCGACGATCATCGGCAACGCCCTCCACCGCCTCTACCAGGCGCTCGGCTACACGGTCGTCGCCGACAACCATCTCGGCGACTGGGGCACGCAGTTCGGCATCCTGATCCTCGGCTTCCGCACCTTCGCCGATCCCGGCCGGCTCCGCGACGCCCCGATCGAGGAGCTGGAGCGCGTCTACAAGGCGAGCTACGCGCGCACCACGGAGGATCCCGCCTGGCTCGACGCCTGCCGCGCGGAGCTGGTCAAGCTGCAGCAGGGCGATCCGGAGAACCGCGCCCTCTGGCGCCAGTTCATCGACCTGAGCCTCCGCGAGTTCAGCCGCATCTACGACCGGCTCGGCGTGGCCTTCGACCTCTACCGCGGCGAGAGCCACTACAACGACCAGCTCGCGGCAACTGTCGCGCTGCTCGAGGCGCGGGGGCTCGCCCGGGAGAGCGAGGGTGCCCTCGTCGTGCCGCTCGAGGACGAGGGCATGCCCGTCTGCATCGTCCGCAAGAGCGACGGCGGCTTCAATTACGCGACCACCGACATCGCGACCGTGCGCAGCCGCGAGGCCGAATTCAAGCCCGACCGCATCGTCTACGTCACGGACGAGCGGCAGCAGCTCCACTTCCGGCAGTTCTTCGCCGTCTGCCGCAAGCTCGGCTGCACGACGCGCCTCGAGCATGTCTGGTTCGGCCTGATGCGGCTCCCCGAGGGCACCTTCTCGACCCGCCAGGGCAACGTCATCCGGCTCGAGGCCCTGCTCGACGAGGCCGAGAGCCGCGCGCTGGCCATCATCCAGGCCTCGTCCCCGGAGATGCCGCCGGCGCAGCAGCAGGCGCTGGCGCGCGACATCGGCATCGGCGCGGTGAAGTATGCCGACCTGAGCCACGATCCGCAGAACCTGATCGTCTTCACCTGGGACCGCGCCCTGGCCCTCGACGGCAACTCCGGCCCCTACCTGCAGTA
>CAZYRQ010000581.1:0-1642 GCA_964649455.1 uncultured Lentisphaerales bacterium | reverse complement strand
ACCAGCTTCGGCAGCATCCGCTCGGCGAGGCGGGCGGCGGCGGTCTGCAGCGCCTTCTTGCCGGCGATCTGCTCGGTCAGGTCGACCTCGACCGCGGTCTCGCGGTCGATGGCCACGACCTCGCCGCTCTTGTGGTCGACGGCCTTGACCTCGACGCGCGCCTTGACGCTGACCAGGTTGCCGCGGCGCAGGCCGAACTCGCTGAATCCCTCGCCCTCGATCCGGATATCCGCCTTGGCCGCATCGGCCCGGTCCAGCACCGTGAAACCTGTCTCCTTGCAGAAGAGCGAGAGTTCGGTCTCGGCGGCCGGATCGATGGTCGTCTGGCCGACATGCCTTTCGGCGATTCGCACCGCGACCACGGGCCGGCGCTTGTCGCCGAGCGCCTGGTTGAGTGCCGTGAGACGGTCCGCCAGCTTGATTTCCGGCGCGACCAGCAGGTTCGCCTTCTGCGTGACGGTCTCGGCCACCTTGGCGGCCAGTTGCGTGACCAGCGGACCCAGGTCGTCGCGGATCAACCCCTTGACCGACGCCCCGAGGACGCGCGTGGTTTCGGTGCCGATGACCTTGGCCACGATGTGCAGATCCTTGTCGACCTCGAACACGGAGCCGGTGATCAGCACCTTGGCGCCGGTCAGCGAGCCGATCTTGACGGCCTGGGCGGGATTGACCATGCCCGAAGCGGAAAGCTCCTGCTCGCTCAGGGTCTGCTGGAGATCCTGCCGATCGACCAGCCAGAGTCCGTCGTGGACGGCCAGTTCGGCAAAGAGCAGGTCGGCGATCTTGTCAGCCGTTCCCTTGACGGCCGCGCCGCGTTCGGCGAAGGCCAGGATGGCGGCGGGGACCGGTTCGGCCGCCAGCACGGGCACGGTCGCTTTGGGTGTGTCCGCCGCCATCGGCGCATCGGGCGCTTGCGGTGCATCCGCCGCCACCGGTGCATCGGGCGCCGCGTGCAGCGTGGTGCCGAGGACCGCACAGGCGGTCAGCATGATCCAGGTTTTGTAGCGTGTGTTCATGGTTTACTTCTCCTCGTTCAACAGTTCCACCAGCAGCCACCGGGCCGCGGGCGCGGTATCCCAACTGGCGATGATTCCCAGGCCGCAGGCCGTGAAGGAACCGCCGGAGGCGGCATCGGTCCAGCGGACCGCCTCGCAGCCGGCGTCGGGGCCGGCGTCGAAGACGGCCTGGTCGCGGACCCCGGCGAGCCGGAAACGGATCCGAACGGCCCCCGCCGGCGGCCATGCCTGGAGATCGAGCTTGTAGGCCGCGCCGCCGCGGGGCGGGGCGCGCAGCAGCTTGTCGGCCGGCCCCGCCATGAGCAGCATCCAGTCGGCGGGGGGACGCAACCGGCCGTCGGCGGGCGCCAGCAGCAGCACGCGGTTGCCGTTCGCGACGGCGGCCATCAGCGTTTCCCAGAGGCCGCGTTCGGCCTCCAGCGAGACGCCTTCGCCCACGACCAGGGTGGTGTTGGTCATCGTTGCCAGCGCGTCCAGGCGGGTGGCGGTCTCGAAGGGGATGTTGATGGAGCGGAAGGCGGCGGCCGTCCGGTCCGCAGGGTCGTAGAGCCGGATTTCCCGCGGCGCGGCGGGGTTGCGGCCGGGCGGCAGCGGCTGCTCGGCGAGTGCCCAGAGCGTGCCGCCGC
>CAZYRQ010000580.1:0-1648 GCA_964649455.1 uncultured Lentisphaerales bacterium | reverse complement strand
CCGGGATACTGCCGCACGGCGGCCTCGAGGCGCGCGGCGAGATCCTGCGTGATGCGCAGGATGTCGGCGGCGCGGTCGCCGGTGGCGTCGTAGAAGAGGGGCTCGGAGAGCACGAAGCGGTAGCGGAGGGTGCCGAGGCGGATGGCGGCACCGAAGAGGATCGGCGCGCGGGTGAGCCGGTGCAGGACCGCGGGCGTGGGATAGGTGGCCGCGGGCCGGCCGAGGAAGTCGATCACGACACCGCCCGCGCTGGCGTGCTGGTCGGTGAGGAGCGCGAGGATCCGGTCGCGCCGCAAGGCGCGCACGAGATCCATCGGCCGGGCCAGATGCTTCTCCACGGTCTCGAAATCGGCGCGCATGCGGCGGCGTTCGAGGAGTTGCTGGATGCGCGGATTGTCCATCGCGCGCGCGACGCCGGTCAGGGACTTGTAGCGCGTGAGCACCTGCGCGCCGAGCTCCCAGTTGCCCAGGTGCCCGCTGACCAGGATGATCCCCTGCCCCGGCGATTCCAGCAGCCGGCGCGTGGCCTCGGGCATCTCGAACACGACGGCCGTGGACAACGCGCCGGACGCCAGCAGGCGCGGGGCGAAGAACGATTCGGCGACGACGCGGCCCAGATGGCGGAAGGAATCGCGCGCGAGCCGGCGCGCCTCGCGGGGCGTACGGGCGACGCCGCCGCGGAGCAGGTTGTCGACCGCGATGCGCCGCCGGCGGCGCAGCAGCCGGAAGCCGAGCACGGCCACGCCGCCCGCCAGCCGGCAGGCCGCCTCGGGGCCGAGCCGCAACATCAGCGTCAGGCCGAGCCGGGCGGCACCGTACTCGCAGGCGTGGCGGATGCGCCGGAACACGGTTGGACGCCTCAGACCGGCGCCAGGCGGTCGACACCCTGCAGGTAGGGAACGATGGCCGGCGGCAGGCGCACCGACCCGTCGGCCTGCTGACCCTGCTCGAGCAGGGCGATCATCAGGCGCGGCAGGGCGACGCCGGAGCCGTTGAGCGTGTGGACGAAGCGCGGTCTGCCGTCGGCGTCGCGGTAGCGGATGTTGGCGCGGCGCGCCTGGAAATCCTCGAAGTTGCTGCAGGACGAGACCTCGAGCCAGCCCTTCTGGCCGGGCGCCCAGAGCTCGATGTCGTAGCACTTGGCGGCGGCGAAGCTGATGTCGCCGGAACAGAGCTCGAGGACGCGGTAGTGCAGCCCGAGCGCCTTGAGCACGTCCTCGGCGTGCGAGACCAGCAGTTCCAACTCGTCGTAGGAGGTGGCGGGATCGACGAAGCGGACCATCTCGACCTTGTCGAACTGGTGGACGCGCAGGATGCCGCGCGTCTCCTTGCCGGCCGAACCCGCCTCGCGGCGGAAGCAGGGCGTGTAGGCGGTGAGGGCGATGGGCAGGGGGCGGTCGATGATCTCCTCGCGGAAGTAGTTGGTGACCGGCACCTCGGCGGTGGGGATGAGCCACAGATCGTCCCGCTCGCAGTGGTACATGTCGTCCGCCATCTTGGGGAGCGTGCCCGTGCCGAGCATGGCGTCGGTGTTCACGACGAAGGGCGGCAGCATCTCGGTGTAGCCGTGCCGCGTGGTGTGGAGGTCGAGCATGAACTGGATCAGGGCGCGCTGCAGGCGCGCCCCGGCGCCGAGCAGCAGCGGGAA
>CAZYRQ010000579.1:0-1655 GCA_964649455.1 uncultured Lentisphaerales bacterium | reverse complement strand
TCGAGCGTCTGGACGAAGGTGATCTTGTAGTCGGACTCGCTGGCATCCTCGCCGATGCCCAGCGTGATGATTTTGCCGCCCCGGCCGATCTGAACCTTCTGGATGGTGAAATCCATCAGTGTCTTGGTGACCGGGCTGGGGCGCCGTTCGGTGGTCTCGATGTAGCGCAGCAGCTTGAAGTCCGTCTTGCCGATCATCTGGTTCGTGACGACAAAGTAGGTGCTCGGCCGCGCGGCGCCCGGCTCCAGGACGTTCATCTGGATCCGGTGTCCGTTAGGCATTTTGATGACGGCCATGAACTTGATCGGCAGCTTGGCGACCTCGATCTTTCCGACGCGGAGCAGTCCGAGGCGATCGGGATGGATCCTGGGGTCGAGGGGATTGGTTCCGGCCTTGAACTCGGCGAGGTTGTTGAAGCCGTCGCCGTCGCTGTCCTTGGTATCGTCGGCCGGATCGAGGGGATCGAGGTTGTACTGGCTCTCCCACTTGTCGGGAATCCCGCCACCATCTCCGTCGTACCCGGCGACATCCTTTAGTTCGACCGGCTGCTCCGTTTGGCAGAAGGGGCAGTTGGTGCTGGCGAGGGGAATCGGCTTGAGGCAGTTACGGTTGGCGCACCAGACGCGCGATTCGGGCACGAAGAATCCCGCGGACCGGCCGGGATCGATGGCGATGCGGTAGGGCGCGGCAAGCTGGCGCAGGGCATTCGAGTGGGTGACCAGACTGATGGGCTCCAGGGTGGGGTGCGCGGGCTTGAGCGCGTCGATACGGGCCAGATAGGCCTGTTCCTCGGCGGCGCCGCGGCGCTGGCCGATCACCAGCGTGCCGATGGCCACCAGCAGGGTGAGCACGGCGGCAAGTGCAATCACCTTGTCGTAGAACCGTGTGACGAAAGCGGCGAAAGCGGAAGTGGCAGGCACGAGTCAGACTCCCTCTCTCTTGAAGTTGAAGACATCCAGCTCGATCCGCGCCTCGATCAGCGGATCGATCTCCCGGCCCGACACCAGCCGCCGACTGGGGGGCAGATCCGATACCGGTGCCTCCGCCGGGGCGGCAGCTTCCGCGGCGGAATCGGTTGAACGCGCCGCTGCCGGCGAACCGAACAGCGAGGCGCCCGGCGCGCCGGGCGCGGGCGCGACAGGCGCGGCCGCCTGCGGCGGGCGCAGATCATCGCCCTGCTTCCGCATCTCGACATCCTGGACAACCACGAACATCGTCATGGCGGCAAACCGGTTGAGCAGGTCGCCGATCGTCGACTGCCGTCCCTCGACCACCAGACGGAAACGCTGGGAGCTGTAGAGCGCGGACGCGCCGGCACGCGCGCTTTTCCCCGGCCGCGCCGTGCCGGGAACCGAAGTCGTCGCGTCCGCCGCCTCGAACACCTCGCGCTCGATGCCGCGGAGGGCGCTGACCTGGGAGGCGTAGACCTCGTTGACCAGATTCTCGACCATGACAAGCTGCTGGGCCAGCCGCGGCACGTCAGCTTCGGTCGGCATGGGTGCGTTGGCTGCCATGTAACGGTCGAAGCCGAAGGTGAACCCCTCGGGAATGACGCGGCTGCCCTCCACGATGGGTGCCCGTGCCTGCAGACGGTCGCGCAAGGCGGTCTGTAGATCCTGGATGAAGCGCGAGGGGCTCAGTTCCGGCAGGGGGAC
>CAZYRQ010000578.1:0-1661 GCA_964649455.1 uncultured Lentisphaerales bacterium | reverse complement strand
CCGCGCCGGAGGAGGCCCCCTCGCGGCTGGTCGTGGCCAGCCGCTACGTCCTGGTTCCGGAAATCTTCCCGGCTCTGGCGCAGGTCCGGCCTGGCAAGGGCGGCGAGATTCAGCTCACGGACGCCCTGCGCATGCTGGCGCGGCAGGCGCCGCTTCATGGCTGCCAGGTGGCGTCGATCCGGCACGATGCCGGCAACAACCTCGACTTTATCAAGACCAACATCCACTACGCGCTGGCGCGGGACGACCTCAAGGAGGCCCTGACCGATTTCATTCTGGAGCAGGCGGAGCTTATCCGGAACCGCGGCAACGGGGGCACTGGGAGATGACATTGACAGTCCGGCGCCGAAAGAGCACAATGCGAGCGTTACCCCCTGCGGAAGCTTGCGCCGGGGACGGGGAGAATCAACCATGAAACGATCGACGACACGATGCGCGGTTTTTTGCACACTGCTGCTGGGCACAGGACTGGTCCGCGGCGCTTCGGATCAGGTAGTGCTGGCCATGCCGGCGCGCCACGACCTGGTGAACTTGGGATTCGACTTCCTCTCCATGTTTCCGCGATCCTTGAACCTGGTCTGCTACAGCGGATCGGGCGAGAACCTGGCTCTCGAACGGTACGATGCCGCCGCGGGGCGCTGGTTACGGCTGGGGACGGCGTCGTGGGCCACGGCGGCGGCCGACAAGCTCGTGCTCGTCGGCGAAGGAACGGCGGTGTCGCAGCTCCGGTCGGGCGCGGTCTGGGCCGAGCAGGCCAACGTGGTCGGCGGGCAGCGCCTGCACGAGGTCGCCAATGCGGTCAACGGCTTCCTGCGCCTGAACGCATCGCAGTGGCGGCGCCTGGCGGACACCTATGGTTTCACCCTGCTGGATCGCAATGTCGACGCGCGGCGCTATGGACGGTATGGACGGCCTGGCGGGCGACGGGCACCGGTGGCCCGGCCGATGCCGGCTGCCGCCGCCGGGAGCCTCATCCTGGAGGCTCCCGCTGCCGAGCCGCCGCCACCACCGCCAACCGCTGAACACTCCGGCGGAACGTCGGCGGCAACACCTGTGGAGGCGCCGGCTGCCGCTGCGGAGGCGCCGGGAGCCGACGTTGCGCCGGCCGCCGCGCCTCCCGTGATTCCCGAGGTCGTGGCACCGGCGGATGTCCGTCCGGAAGACAAGTGACGCTCCTGAATCCCAAGGATGCCCGATGCCGGACGACGCAGATGATCTGAAGATGGATGTGGGCTATGTGGCCCGCCTGGCCCACATCGAGCTGACGGACGATGAAGTCGCCGTCTTCCGCAGGCAACTGGGCGATGTGCTGGCTTACATCGCCAAACTGAACGAGCTTGACTTGTCAGGCATCGAGCCCACCTCGCACGGACTTCCCGCCTGCAACCTCTTCCGGGAGGATGTGCCGGAACCGGGACTGGATCGCGAGACGGCCTTGAGCAACGCCCCTGCACGGATCCTGACGGAATTCAACGTGCCGAAGATTGTGGAATAGGGGCTGTTTGTGAAAAAGATCGATCTTGGCACACTGACCATCCGGGCCGCGGCCGATGCCCTGCGCGAGGGACGGTGCACCTCGGTCGAGCTGGTCGGCACGCTCCTCGAGGCCGTGCGCCGCCGGAATCCCGCGCTCAACGCCTATCTCTGGATCGACGAGGACG
>CAZYRQ010000577.1:0-1663 GCA_964649455.1 uncultured Lentisphaerales bacterium | reverse complement strand
GACGCCGCCATCGCCACCATCAACGCGCTCGTGGCGGACACGGCGGCCCTGCGCGGCACTGTCAACGCGCTGCTGGCCGCCCTGCGGAGCGCGGGGCTCCTGGCGGAGTAGCAATCCATGGCCGACCTCCTGCAAAAGGGCTCGCAATGGCTGGAGCGGATGCGCACCGAGCACTGCTCCGGCCCAATCGAGTACCGCCGCGGCGCCCAGACGCGCGGCGTGCGGGCGACCTTCGGGAGCACGCGCCGCGAGTCCGCCGACGAGTCGGGGCTCGTGATCGAGTCCCGCACCCGCGACTTCCTGGTCCTGGCGGCGGAACTGGGGATCCTGCCCGAGCCGGGCGACGTGATCGCGGTGGGCGGACGGCGCTTCGAGGTCATGGATCTGGCCGGCGAGGGGTGCTGGCGCTGGAGCGATCCGTACCACCAGACCCTGCGCATCCACACCAGGCATACCGGGGACGAACCATGAACGACGCTGACCACCAGGAGTTCCGGGCGGCGTGCGAGCGCGAGTTCGCGCAGATCCGCGCCAAACTCGACCGGCTCGACGAGGCGATCAGGGGCAACGGCAAGCCGGGCATCGCGCTGCGGCTCGACCGCATCGAGCAGGACGCCCGCCGGCTGGGCCGGCTCGTCTGGCTGGCCGCCGGCTCGGCGCTGACGGCCATCGCCTCGCTGCTGGCGGCCCGGGCCGCATGAAGGAGTAGACGATGAACAACGTGATCATGAGGAAGATCGAGGTGACGGCCGGCTACCAGCCGCTGTCGGACCGCAGGATGGTGGCCTCGGCCACGCTCTCGTGCCCGCCCACCAACAGCGGCCCGGTCTACTTCCGGGGCGACGACGGATCGGACGTACCGTGGACCTCGGGCGAATGGCATGATTTTTGGAACGTGGATCTGGGCGGGATCGTCGTCAAGGGAACCCCCGGCGACGTGGTGACGGTCATCGGAGGAACCTGGTAATGCCCTACGGAGGAAACATCCACGCGACGGTCGGCGCCGACCTCGTCCAGGCGGACGTCGACGCCATCGTCCAGGGAGTTGCCGGCTCGCCCGGCAAGACGCTCGCCGACTTGCATGCGCCGCTGGCCGGCGTGCTCGAGTGCCTGCTCGGCAGCCAGAACGGCTTGCTGACCGATGTCGATGCCACGCTCTCAAGTGGGCTGATCGACGAGTGGGGTCTACCGCTGCTCGTGGCCATCGACGACAGCCTGGCGAGCTCGCTGCAAAACACGGCCCTCTCCGAACCCTGGATGGCGACGGTCCAGCGCGCCATCGAGGACACCGGCCTGCTCTACCTGTTCGACCAGGCCAGGCAACTCCCCACGCTTGCCGTCATCCACACGGAGCTCGTGAACGAGTTGTTCGACCAGGTGAACATCCAGCCGTTCCTGCAGACCATCAAGTACGACCTTCAGTCCTACCTCTTCAATCCGATGCTCAATAGCTCATGGTTGGAGTCGCTCAACAACACCACCTCGACTGGTCTTTTCGACAGCATGGGCAACCCGTGGTTTCAAACGCTGCACTTCAGCCTCGACGACTACCTCTACGACTGGACAAACAGCCGCCCCTGGCTGGATACGATCAGCACGCAACTGACATCGCTGCTGGCGATTATCGAGGATGTCTACGACTCGACGCAGCACGCGCTCAGAA
>CAZYRQ010000576.1:0-1663 GCA_964649455.1 uncultured Lentisphaerales bacterium | reverse complement strand
CTGATGGGCAGCGAGGACACGGGCGAGCTGCGCATCGCCTACGAGCTGCCGGTCGGCACGCGCTACGAGCAGACGGCCGCGGTGGGGCAGCGGATCCTCGCGCTGGCGCGCGAGACGATCGGCGACGCGAACATCAAGGTCTCCTCGCTCAACGCCGGCCCCGGCGGCGGCATGGGCGGCTCGCGCTCCTCCCACGCCGGCAGCATCCGCCTGCGCCTCGTCTCGGGCCGCCTGCGCCCGCTGACGACCGACCAGTACGGGGCCCGCATCACGTCCCAGGTGCGCGAATGGCCCGAGATCGCCAAGGTCTACGCCAGTTCCGACAACTTCCTCAACCGCATCCTGCGCGGGGGCTCGGCCAACCTGACCATCGACATCTACGGCTACGACCTGCAGACCACGACCGCCATCGCCGGGCGGATCGCCGACATCGCGCGCGAGACGCCGGGCAGCCGCGACGTGCGCATCTCGCAGGACATCGGGCGCCCGGAGCTGACGCTGAAGATCGACCGCTTCCGCGCCACGGCGCTCGGCCTGACGATGGACGGGATCACGCAGTCGCTCAGCACGCTCTTCCAGGGCGGGGTGGCGACGCAGTACCGCGAGGCGGACGACCAGTACGACGTCCTCCTGCGCCTCGACGAGCCGCAGCGGCGGAGCATCGAGGATATCCGGCGCTCGGAGATCACGACGCCGGCCGGCGCGCGCATCCGCCTCGACTCGATCGCCGCGATCGAGGAGCGGATGGGGCCGGTGACGATCAGCCGCAAGAACCAGGAGCGCGTGGTGACGGTCGAGTTCGACGCGATCGACCGTCCGCAGGGCGATCTGCTGGCCGACATCCGCGCGCGCGTCGGCCGGGAGGTGCTGCTGCCGGAGGGCGTCGGCCTGGCCTACAGCGGCATGATCGAGGAGCAGGAGAAGTCGGAGCGCACGATGCTGATGATGATCGGCCTCGGCATCCTGCTGGTCTACATGGTGATGGCGGGCCAGTTCGAGTCGTTCCGCCACCCCTTCATCATCCTCTTCTCGCTGCCCTTCGCCTTCAGCGGCGTCGCCCTGGCGCTCCACCTGACGCAGACCCCGATGAGCATGACCACCTACATCGGCTGCATCCTGCTGGTCGGCGTGGTCGTCAACAACGCCATCGTGCTGATCGACTACATCAACATCCTCCGCGCCCGCGGCGAGCGCCTGCGCGAGGCGATCGTCAACAGCGGCCGCCAGCGCCTGCGCCCCGTGCTGATCACCACGCTGACGACGATCCTGGGCATGCTGCCGATGGCCCTCTCGCATGGCGAGGGCTCCGAGACGTGGCGTCCGCTGGGCATCGCCGTGGTCGGCGGCCTCACGGTCTCGACGCTCGTGACCCTCGTGATCGTCCCCGTGATCTACGACCTGATGGAGACGCGGCGCGAGCGGCGGCGTCTGGAAGGGAGGCCGGCATGAAGGCCGTGACGGTGATCTTCAACGTGTCGATCGAGGAGGAAGTCCTGGAGGCGGTCCGGGCCGCCGGCGTCACGGCCTTCACCCAGTGGCCGCGCATCGTCGGACAGGGGCCGGAGACCGGCCCGCGCATGGATTCCCACATCTGGCCGGGCGCCAACGCCGGCCTGCTCATGGTCGTCGACGACGCCCTGGCCGGCAAGGTCATGGACGCGCT
>CAZYRQ010000575.1:0-1665 GCA_964649455.1 uncultured Lentisphaerales bacterium | reverse complement strand
TCATGAGCCTTCAATTCAGAATCGACGATCAAGTGCTCAAGGTGGGCGACGCCGGCGAGTCCGTCGAGGCGGTCGTCCACAAATACGATGCGTTTCTGAATCTGCTCTGCGCCGACCGCTACGCCTTCCAGCGCGACGCCGTGCGCCAGACGCTGCGCTTTCTCGTTTCCAATGCCTATCCAGACCTCGAGAGCCTTGCGCGCGAGAACTGGAACGACAGCGGGACCATCCGTCAGCGCCACGAGGGCGGGGTCGACGCCTACCTGGCGCTGATGCCGCTGCGCGACCGCAAGGCCGTGTCGCTCGATCTGGCCACCGGCACCGGCAAGAGCTTCGTCCTGTACGCGCTCGCCGCCATCGCCTTGGCGGAAGGCCTTGCGGACCGTGTCCTGGTTCTCTGTCCCTCCATCACCATCGAGGAGGGGCTTCTCGACAAGTTCACGCCTTTGGCGGGCAACGGCGAGCTGGCCTCCATCATGCGGGAACTCGGTGCAGTCGTTTCGATTCCCTGCATCCGGCGGGGCGACGAGACGATCCGCGCGGGCGACATCTGCGTGGAGAACATCCACGCCGTCTATGAGAACACCGGCTCTTCCATCCGCGACAGCCTCCGGGGCTGCGGCGCCCGCACGCTGGTGCTGAACGACGAGGCGCACCATCTCTTCAACGCGCCCGACAAGGCGCTCAAGGAGTGGATGAAGTTCCTGCTGGACAGCGACTTCGGTTTCCGCATGATTGTCAACGTCACCGGTACGCCCTACGTGGCGGACACCTACTTCCCGGACGTGGTCTTCCGCTACGGTCTGAAACAGGCCATCGCCGACAAGGTCATCAAGAAACCCGACTACAAGGTCGAGGACACCTATACCGAGCACGACTGGCAAAAGACCTACGCGATCCACCGGAATAACCGCAAGGAGTACGGCGCGTTCCTCAAGCCCCTGACGATCATCGTCACGCAGGACATCGCCCGCTGCGTTGAGGTCTGGCGCGAGCTGGTCGATTTTCTCGTGTTGAGGGAGAAGATCACGGCCGAAGAAGCGGAGCGGCGCGCCATTTGGGTCGCATCGGGTGTGCCCTCCGCCGCCGATGCCAAGCGGCGCGTGGAGGCGGTCTACAGCCCCCGCCATGCGAAGGACTCCCCCGAGAAACGCCGGGCCGAGAACCTCGCCGCGTTGAAACAGGTCGACGATCCTGCCAATCCGGTGGAGTGGATCGTCTCCGTCGCCATGCTCTCCGAGGGCTGGGACGTGAAAAACGTCTTCCAGATCGTTCCGCACGAATCCCGCGCCTTCAACTCCAAGCTGCTCATCGCCCAGGTGCTCGGCCGCGGCCTGCGGGTTCCGCCCGGCCTGCCGAAACAGCCGCTTGTCAAGGTCAACAACCACGAGAGATGGTCCCCGGAGATCGGCAACCTCCTGAAGGAGGTGCTCGAGGTCGAGAACACGCTTACATGGGGCTACGATCCGCGCCGCAGCCAATATGTCTTTCCGCTCCACAACCTCACCTACAGGCGGATCCAGACAGCGGTCGAGACCAAACGCGAGAAAGCACGCGAACCCGAAATCGTTTTCAAGCCGCAAAACCGGACGACCACGGAGCATTCCACATTCTCCGAATCCGGCACGCTGGCCGTGGAGATCGAGCACCGCGACCTCTACGAGT
>CAZYRQ010000574.1:0-1665 GCA_964649455.1 uncultured Lentisphaerales bacterium | reverse complement strand
TTGCCGCGGTAGCTGGGAATGCCCTGGTAGCCCGGGGTGTCGGTGTGCTGGAAGGTGGTGGCGAGGCCGAGGCGCAGCGTGTCGGCGGGTTGCCAGAGCAGCGCGGGCGCCAGGAAGAACGAGCGCCGCCATTCGTGGCCGCCGGGGAGCCAGAAGGGCTTGGCGGTGTCGGCGCTGAAGGGCAGCCGCAGCGTCAGCTCCGGCGCGAGGGGCGCATTGTGGTCGCCGGTGAGACGGTAGCGCTGCAGATGGTCGCCGAGCGAGGCCCGCGCGTTGAAATCGGTGAACGTCTCGCCGGCCTTCGGCTGCTTGAGGATCAGGTTGACGGCGCCGCCGGCGCCGTAGGGGCCGAGGGTCGAGGTCTGGCCGCCCTGCGTGGCGCCGACGGGCCCCTTGACGATCTCGACGCGCTCCAGGGCGTTGGGATCGAGGAAGAGGCCCATGGCGCGCGTCGTCGGCAGCGTGCCGTCGAGGCTGGGCGTCGATCCCGCCAGGCCGCGGACGGCGTACTGCCCCGAGGTGCGGTCCATCATCGACTTGCCGCCGCCCGACACGCCGGGCTGGAAGAAGAGCAGGTTGTGGAGGTCGCTGGGCGACTGCTCGCGGATGAAGTCGCTCGTCAGCACGTCGACGCTGGCCGGCAGTTCCTCGGGCGGCGCGGCGAAGAAGGTGGCCGTGCCGACCCGCTCGGCGCGGTAGGCGGAGACGGGCGCCCCCTCGACCCGGATGCTGCCCAGTTCGTACGTGTTGGTGGCCCCGGCGGCCGGCACCCCGCAGGCCAGGATCGCGGCAAAAGAGGACAGTACGTATCGTCTATCGGTTCGTTGGGGCACGTGTAGAAGCTCCGGTTCGTGCAAGCGGAGGGTTCCGCTGCATTAGCGGTTCCCTGTTGAGCGCTTGCCTCGCTCAGGCCGGCTCATCCCGGACTGTAGCGATATTAACGCCTCCTCCCGCCGTCTAGTTCACTATCCCGGGGCATATTTTCAAGCGCCAGACTCGGAAGATGTACGCCTCGACCGACTTGACTGCGAACCCGCGCAGCCGCATCTGCAGCAGAACTGCTTCACGCAAGGGTGACATAAACCGACTCCTTGTTACGGCTACCGGCACCATGCCGGAAACCTCAAGGAGTCAGTCTATCCCTTTCGCAATGCAAAAACCGCCCCGACAACGAGTGATAGCGGTGTGCTTGGGATCGCCTTTTCCCCCTTCCTGTTGCGGCTCGCGGGTACGCTCGCCCTCCACTGCGAGACATCAAGCGGCTGGTGATGGCCCACCGGTTGAAGCCGCGTCCTTTGAGGGGATGCAACATTCGGGCGCAACACACGACACACCCCAAAGGCGTGTGCCGAACCCAAGCGGACAACACGGAGGTCGTCCCTCCAGCCCAAATGACCGCCGGCTCTAAGGACTTGGAAGGGCGGGCTCCGTCCCGACCGGTTCCTGCAGGGTTCCGCAGGCACCGAAAGGGCAGGCCCCTCAACCCCAACCGACGACGATCAACGACAGCCAACGACTGGAGTTGATCGGGGGGCGATCGGGGTCGACGGGGTGGCGCGGGCGCGGGCGCCGCTCAGCGGCGGCCGCGCATGATGACCGCAGGCAACTGGGTCTTGAGCGCCTTGACTTCGGAGGGCGGCAGGTGCAGCGCGGAAAGGGCTTCGC
>CAZYRQ010000573.1:0-1671 GCA_964649455.1 uncultured Lentisphaerales bacterium | reverse complement strand
GGCCGCCGACCTCGTCCTTCGGCCGCACCCAGTTTTCGCGGCTGAAGGCATAGAGGGTCAGGTAGCGGATGCCGGCGTCGCGGCAGCAGCGCACCACGCAGCGGACCGTCTCGGCCCCCGCGAAGTGCCCCTTGATGCGGCGCCAGCCGCGCTGCGTGGCCCACCGCCCGTTGCCGTCCATGACGAAGGCCACGTGCTGCGGCACGGCCGTGCCGGGCGCGTGGGAACTGGCGGAAGGGGCGTTCACGCTCAGATCTCCAGACGCAGCGTGTTCTCGCGGCCGGGACCGACGGAGAGGATGCCGAGCCGTCCGCCGATGAGTTCCACCAGCCGCGCGACGTAGGCGCGCGCGGCCGCGGGCAGCGCCTCGTAGCGGGTGACGCCGCTCGTCTCCTCAAGCCACCCCGGCATCTCCTCGTAGACCGGGGTGCCGTGTTCCAGCACCCGCGGATCCGAGGGCAGCGTCTCGTAACGCCGGCCGTCGTGCTCGTAGGCCACGCAGATCTTGAGGACGGGCAGCGTGTCCAGCACGTCGAGCTTGGTCATGGCCCAGAAATCGACGCCGTTGACCGCGCAGGCGTAGCGGCCCACGACGGCATCGAACCAGCCGCAGCGCCGGGGACGCCCCGTGGTCGCCCCGAATTCGCCGCCGCGGGTCCGCAGCGCCTCGCCGGTCGCGTTCGCCAGCTCCGTCGGGAAGGGCCCGGTGCCGACGCGCGTGGTGTAGGCCTTGATCACACCCACCACCCGGTCGATGCGGCGCGGCGACAGGCCGGAGCCGATGCAGGCGCCGCCCGCCGTCGGGTTGGAGGAGGTGACAAAGGGATAGGTGCCGAAATCGATGTCGAGCATCGTGCCCTGGGCGCCCTCCAGCAGGATCCGCTGCCCCGCCCGGTCGGCCGCATGCACCATCGCGACGGTGTCCGCGATGAAGGGGGCGAGTTCCTCAGCCGCCGCCGTGTAGCGCGCGACGCTCTCGCGGACGTCGAGCGGGGCGGCGCCGAGCGCAACCAGATCGCGGTTCACCTGATCCGTCCGCTCGGCGACCTTCGCGGCGAAGTCGGCCGCCAGGAAATCGCCCAGCCGCAGGCCGCAGCGGTTCACCTTGTCGGCATACCCGGGGCCGATGCCGCGCCCGGTGGTGCCGATCTTGCGGCCGCTGTCGCGCCCGGCCTCCTGTGCGGCATCGAGCGCGCGGTGGTAGTTCATGACGGCATGCGCCCGGTCGCTGACAAACAGCCGCCCGCGCACGTCGTAGCCCTGCGTCTCGAGGGCGTGGATCTCCTGCAGCAGCTCCAGCGGATCGGTGACCACGCCATTGCCGATGAGGCACGTCTTGCCGGGATGCAGGATGCCGGAGGGGATCAGGTGCAGC
Organism: uncultured Lentisphaerales bacterium; assembly: GCA_964649455.1. Lineage (GTDB taxonomy): Bacteria > Verrucomicrobiota > Kiritimatiellia > RFP12 > JAAYLN01 > JAAYLN01. Next base: position 296 of record CAZYRQ010000573.1, on the reverse strand, counting down.
ACGTGCTTGCGCCCGCCGACAATGACGGTGTGGCCGGCGTTGCTGCCGCCCTGGTAGCGTACGACCAGGTCGGCCTGGGCGGTCAGCACGTCGATGACCTTGCCTTTGCCTTCATCGCCCCATTGGGCACCAACGAGAATGGTAGTGGGCATAGTCTCCCATCGTTTGCCGCCGCGCGCAACCCGCTCCCGGCGGCTTCCGGCCCGGCACGTCCTAAAGAGTCAATTGTACCGGCAACCCATCGCGGAAGCGAGGCAAAACCGCATCAGAAGAGCCGCTTGATCAGCCCCAGGATG
>CAZYRQ010000572.1:0-1674 GCA_964649455.1 uncultured Lentisphaerales bacterium | reverse complement strand
CCCTTCGTCTGCTCCTTCCTCGGCAGCGTCAACCGCTTCCCGGCCCGCGCCGCCGTCTGCGGCGCGCCGGAACTGCTGGCCGGCGACGCTGCCGGCGCGCCGGCGCCACTGACCCTCTTCGCGCGGCCGCACGAACTGTTCCTCGCGCGCGAGCCCGGCCCGCCCGGCCAGTCCGTGCCGGCCGAAGTTGTGCGCGTGCAGGCCATCGGGGCCGTGGTGCGGATCGAGCTCAAGCGGCGCGACACGGGCGAGCGGATCGAGGCCGAGCTCTCGCGCGAGCGCCAGGAGGCGCTCCAGTTCCGCAGCGGGGAGCCGATCCACGCGCGACCGGCCAGTTACGCGAGCTTTGAGTGAGTGGTTGGTCGAGAGAATCGATGGAATCGATGGAATCGGTTCTCTCGATTCTCTCGACTCTCTCGATTCCCTCGATCTCGAAGAGCAACCTCAGCGCCCCTGCGCCTCCGCGGGAGAAAAACAAGTTCCAACAACAGCCCGCTAGTCTGCTACATTCTTCCCTACCGGTCTCATCTCTCACACCCACCCTCCGGCCGCGCGGAAACCACCCTCATGCGCATCTCCGAAATCTTCTACTCGCTCCAGGGCGAGGGCCTGCTGGCCGGCGTACCGTCGCTCTTCATCCGTACGGCCGGCTGCAATCTCGCCTGCCGCTGGTGCGACACGCGCTACGCCCGCGATCAGGCCGCTGGCACGGATCTCTCTCTCGACGCGATCCTCGACCGTCTCCGGCAGTGGCCGCAGGCGCGCCACTGCGTCGTGACCGGCGGCGAACCGACCCTGGCGCCGGAGCTGCCGACGCTGACCCGGCGACTCCGCGCGGCCGGCCTGCACCTTACGATCGAGACCAACGCCACCGCAGCGCCGGAGCCTTTTGAGTACGACCTGGCCTCGCTGAGTCCCAAACTGCGCCATGCCGGCCCCGGCACACCGCCGATCAATCCCGCACGGTTGCGCGCCTGGATCCGCCGCGGCCGCGAGGCGCAGCTCAAGCTGGTCTGTTCCGGCGCCGGGGATCTGCCCGAGATCCTCGCCCTGCAGGCCGCCCTGGCCGACTGCCTGCCGCCCGACCGCATCCTGCTGATGCCGCTGACGGAACCCGACGCGGAGATCACACGCGCGCGCCGCGACGCGGTGGTCGAGCTCTGCCTGACCCACGGCTTCCACTACGCCAGCAGGCTGCACATCGAGCTATTCGGAGGTCGTCGCGGGGTATGATCGTCATCGGTTGGCCACAGGGGAGCGCGCGGGGCGCATGGAGACGCCGGCAAGAAATAGAACGGAACAGCATAAGGCGGAGCAGGCTCCGTATGGCGCGCGGAGCCGCGAGCACTAAAAAATGCGACCGCTTCTCGCGCCCCTTGGCACCCGTGGCCGCTTGGCGGCATCGTCAGTCCCCCCCCCGGCGGCTAGGCGGAACGCCGTCGCCCCAGTGTGCATCCTGTCCATCCGCGCCGTCCGCAGCTCTCGGCGTGCGGTGGGTGGATTTGTCGCCGCGTCTCCATTACAATAAGGGCGCGTTCTCATCACCGGTTGCACGTGGTTGTTGGATCCTTCATGTCCGAGTCGCCTCGACAAGCCATCCCCCCCCTGGCCATCGCCAACTGGCAGCGCGAGCAGTTGCCGCGCTGGCGCGCCCTGCCCGCCGCGCCGCCCGTG
>CAZYRQ010000571.1:0-1676 GCA_964649455.1 uncultured Lentisphaerales bacterium | reverse complement strand
GATCTGCTGCTGGTCGGCGCGCCGCATTACGGCGTGGTGGCATACCACTACGAGGGCTCGCTGCCCGAACAGCTGGCCCGCCTCCATCAGGGGCCGATGGCCATGTGCCTCTCGGAACCGCCGCAGCGCCTGGCGTTCCGCGAGTTTCTCTGGGAGGCCAACATCTGCCTTGTCGCGGAAAAGCAGGATCGCGGGACGGTGATCGAGCGGCTGACGGACCGGCTCTGCGCCTCTGGCATCCTTGCCGTCGACCTCCGGCGGGCCTGCATCGAGGCCGCCCTGGCGCGGGAGCGCCTCTCCTCGACCGCCGTCGGCTGCCAGACGGCGCTGCCGCACGCGCGCCTGCCACGCTTCGACGGGGTGGCGGCGGCCCTGGCGATCGCACCCGGCGGCATCGATTTCGGAGCGGAGCGCGAACCCCCGCGGTTTGTCTTCCTGATGCTGACCTCGGCCACGTCGTACGGCCGCTACCTCGGAGCGCTGGCGCGCATCGCCCGCCTGATGGTCAACCCCGGGCGGCGTCAGGCGCTCCTGGGCGCGCCCACGCCCTCCGCAGTGATGGCCGTCCTGGAGGCGGAGCCCTCGGCGGCCACGACGGTATGATTGGCGCACGGGGTGATTTTCGCATTGTCAGCGTCGGCCGCGGCCACTAAAATCCCCTCTTCTTTTCAAGGTGCCGCAGGCCGGACGCGGGGTTTGTGCCGGCGGCACGCGGAGATCCCCATGGCCAAGCATGTGCAGCGCGTGAAGAAAGTTGGAATCCTGACCGCCGGCGGGCTGGCGCCCTGCCTGAGCGCCTCGATCGGCTACCTGATCGACACCTACACCCGGACCGCGCCCGGGGTGCAGATCATCTGCTACCTCGGCGGCTATGCCGGCCTGCTCAAGGGCGAGAGCCTCAAGGTCACCCCCGCCGTCCGCCGCCAGGCCCGCGACCTCCTGAAGTTCGGCGGCAGCCCGATCGGCAACAGCCGCGTCAAGCTGACCAACGTCAAGGACTGCGTCAAGCGCGGCCTCGTGAAGGAGGGACAGGATCCCCAGCAGGTCGCCGCCGACCAGCTCGTCAAGGACGGCGTCGACGTGCTCCACACGATCGGCGGCGACGACACCAACACGGCCGCCGCGGATCTGGCGGCCTTCCTCAAGCGCAACCACTACGCGCTGACCGTCGTCGGCCTGCCCAAGACGATCGACAACGACGTCTACCCGATCCGGCAGAGCCTGGGCGCCTGGACGGCCGCCGAGGAGGGCGCGCGCTTCTTCCGCAACGTCGTCGCCGAGCACAGCGCGAACTCGCGCATGCTCATCATCCACGAGGTGATGGGGCGCAACTGCGGCTGGCTCACGGCGGCGACGGCCCTCGCCTACCGCCGGCTCGTCAAGGCCATGCCCTTCGTGCCCGGCCTCGGCCTGCGCCGCGGACCGCGCGACGTGCATGCCGTCTACGTGCCCGAGATGGCGTTCGACGCCCAGGCCGAGGCGCGCCGACTCCGCGCCGTCATGGACCGGGAGGACTGCGTCAATATCTTCGTCTCGGAAGGCGCCTGCGTCGGCACGATCATCGAGGAGCTGAAGGCCCGCGGCGAGGAGGTTCCCCTGGACGCCTTCGGCCATCCGCGCCTCGACAAGGTCAATGTCGGCGGCTGGTTCGCCAAGCAGTTCGCCGAGATGCTCGG
>CAZYRQ010000570.1:0-1681 GCA_964649455.1 uncultured Lentisphaerales bacterium | reverse complement strand
ACGGAACCATTTTGGCCGACGGCGCCGCCACGTCGATGTATGGCGGCGCGGCCGGTGGCGGCATCTGGATCACCTGCGGCAGTTTCGAGACCTCGCGATCCGCCTCGCTCTCCGCCAAAGGCGGCAGCAACAATGCCTACTCGTCCAGCGGCGGCGGCGGCCGCATCTGCGTCGGCCTGGGCCTCTCCGAGGCGGATCTCGCGGCTCTCGCGGCCGGTGAAACGCCTGCCGGCCTGACCTACGGCCCGCTGACCGTGGTCGGCAACAGCGTCAAGGGCGGCGCAGCCTACGAAATCTCGACCGGCGTGCGCTGGTACGCCGAGAGCGGCACGGCCACCTACGTCGCGTCCGCTTCGGCCGACGTGAATCTCATGGTCATGGGCGCTCCGCTGCAAGGCGGAAATCCCGCGCCGAGCTACAACACGCACTGCTATCCGGCTGGCGCAACGGTCACCTGCTCGGTGGCTTCCAGCACGCTGGATCCGTCCGACGCCAACGTGCGCTATGTCTGCCAGGGCTATGTCGTCTCCAACTGGAACGGCGTCGTCGCGCAGGGCGCAGCCACCACGGTCGACATTGAAATGGACGATGGCCCCCTCTTCCTGACCTGGCTCTGGGGCGGGCGCGAATTCAAGCAGCACGTGGCGGCCGCAGCCTCGGGTTCCATACGCATCGGCGGCGTATTGCACGACACGGCGCAGGATTTCTGGGTCGCCGAGAACGGCAGCACGGGAATGCTCGAAGCCGTGCCAAATGCCGGTTGCGAATTTCTCTTCTGGACCGGCGACGTGCCCTACGGCCTGGCGACCAACAATCCGCTTCAGTATACCTGCACCGTGTCGCGCAGTATCAAGCCGGTCTTCCGTACGGCCGAAGCCCCGATGACCCGTACCTGGAAAGTGGCCAACGACAGCACGATCGGCGACTGGCTCAACCCGGCGAACTGGCTGCCGGCGGGCAACCTCCCCGGCAAGGCGGATGACGTCGTCATCAGCAGCGGGGTCTGCTGGATCTCGAACTATGTCGAGGTGGCCTCGCTGACGCTGAACGGATCCGGACTGCTCCGCGTGGCTGCCAAAACAACGCCTGCCAACGCGAGAATCAGCGTGGACAACGTCAACCATCTGCCCTACACCGGCACGCGACAGGAGGAGGCCAAGGTCGTCGTGCATGGCGATCTGATTTTGGCGAATACGGCGCAACTGGCGATCGGCGCGCCGAAACAGAGCTATACCACTTCGCTGACGGTCGGAGGCGACCTGCTGCTGAACGGCACCAATCGCCTCCTGATCGCCGCCGGGGCGCTCAATGGCACTTTCACACATGCGACCGGAACGAGCACGGTTCGCGTCAGCGGACGCTGCATGATCGCCAACGGTTCCTGGATTTATCCGGTCAGCGACTACTACACGGGCGGTTCGGTTCGTTTCGACCTCAACCAACTCGTTGTCGCCAACGGCGGCGGGTTCAATGCGGAAGCCCGGGGCTATGGCTGGGACAATTCGCGCTCGCCCGGCACCTACGCCCCCGGCGCGGGTTTTTCCTATACCATCGGCGCCGGGCATGGCGGCCGCGGCGGCAGCTATAACGCCACCTACGGTAAGGCGTACGGCTTCGGCAAGGCCCCGCTACAGCCCGGTTCCTGCAACGGAGGATATCAGACGCCACTCAACGGCGGCGG
>CAZYRQ010000569.1:0-1683 GCA_964649455.1 uncultured Lentisphaerales bacterium | reverse complement strand
CTCCGGCGCCAAGGCCATCGCCGGCTGGTGTGTCCGCTACTATGCCTTCTTCAAGGACAAGCCGGTCAAGACGCCTAAATACAAGACACTCTGACCCGTGCGCTTACCGCAGCAACAAAAGCGTGGCTGACGCCGGCGCGTTGAGCGGGCCGTAGGCGATGCGGCCGATCTGGCGGGGGGCGCCCAGCGCCTCGGGCTCCGGTGCCGTCTCGAGCGCAAGGCCCGCCACTGTGCCGTAGGAGACGCCCTTGCTCACGATCCGGCGCCAAGGCGACGTCGGCTTGCCGACCGGGTCGTGTAGATAGAGGAAGCCATCCGCCGCCAGCCAGACGGGACGGCCGGCCCGTGCGAACGGCGAGGTGCTGGAGAGGCCCAGCACGGCGACGCCATCCGCCACCGGCGTCAGGAGCGCCGCGAGGCGTGCATCGGCCGCCGTCACGTTGTAGAGGTAGCCGTTGCTACCGGTGGCGAGCATGCCGGTGTCGACGCCCGTGATCGAGCTCTCGGCCAGGCAGAGCGTGACGACCGACGGCAGGCCGAAGGGTTCGTAGCCGGCGCTGGTGTTGCGTACCACGCTGTTGACGATGGCGAGCGTCGTGGCGTTGTTGGCACCACCGTTGTTGATGAACTCACGCGTTTTCTCATTGCCGCTCAACTGGCTGCCGTCCAACGTGCAGTTCACCAGGGCGAGATGGGCTTGCGCACCGTAGGTGGCGAAGGTGCCGCAGAAGAAATTGCCGCTGCCGGTACCGATGGCGCGGTTGTTCAGGAACGTGCTGTTCAGGAAGGTCGTGTAGCCAACGTAGCCGCAGAAGACCGATCCCCAGGCGCGCGCCTCCGTGCTCGACTGGTCGACGCTGCAGAGGTTCGCCTCGAAGAGGCTGTCGCGGATCAGCGTGTTGCCGCTCATCGCCATGAGGCCCGCCGAGTGGTAGGTCCGGTCGCTGTTCGAGACGAGGCTGTTGCGCAGGAAGGCGCAGCGCGCGAACACGAACGTGCCGTTGCCCTCGATGATCACGTTGCCGTGGCAGTTGACGCGGACGCGGTTTTCCTCGAAGCGGCAGTCGCCGACCCAGCCGCGGCCGGCGCCGTTGAAGGTGATCGTGGACGAGCAGCGGTACGCCTCGCTGAGGCCCGCGTTGCGGTAGAACCGGCACCCCTCGACCAGGGTCGGCGTGGTCGAGCTCACGCGGATGCCGGCGCCATACCAGTTCGCCGAATTCTCCTCGAAAAGGCACGTCCGTACGATGTTGGACACGGTCAGCGCGGCGCCGGATAGATTGAGGGCGCGCCAGTTGCCGATGAGTTCTGAATCCTCCAGCAGGATCGCCCCGCCGCAGTCCAGCGCGCTGTTGCCGCTGTTCTTTCCCGTGTTGCAGGCGTAGACGCGGCCACGGGCGAGGACAACATCCGAGCCGGTGCCGATGACCAGTCCGGAGACACGGAAGCAGGTCAGGACCACGCCGTCGAAACCGGCGTTGGTGATGCCGCCCGCAAAGTCGCTGAAACCGATGGCCGTGTCGTCGCCGCTGTTGCCGCCGGGCGCCCAGTAGTCGGCTCCGCCGCCGGGGTTGGGGCGGTTGAACGCCGTGCCACTCCAGATGTTGGTGCGGTTGGCGGCGCCGGGATCGGCGCCGTAGGGCTGCCAGTAGGTGTCGTTGTTCACGTCGCCGCTGAGGATCG
>CAZYRQ010000568.1:0-1685 GCA_964649455.1 uncultured Lentisphaerales bacterium | reverse complement strand
CCCATGCTGCTGCCCTGCCGCGGTCGTTGATTCCCCTTGTTCCTGCCGCAACTTTCTGTCACACTTGCCGCCGACGGACGGAAGGTGGCCACCCGTGAAGGGGCCGACCTTCCGGTTTTCGATACACGGCGGTGCATGCGCGCGGGATCTTGACCGCCGTGTGCGCAACACAAACCGAGACAGGAGAGTCAGCCATGCAGATCAGGAACACGCGACACACGACCGGGCACCTGCTTGCCCTGGCGGTCATGTTCGGAACCGGCAGCGCCTTGGCGGCCGGCTTCGCGCTCTACGAGACCAGTTCGCGCGGCATCGCGCTCGGAGGGGCCACCCTGGGCGCACCCACGGGCGCCGAGACGATCTACGACAACCCCGCCGGCATGACGGATCTGCCGGGATCGTCGCTCAACGCCGGCCTCGCCCTGATCAATCCGGCCATGGACATCGACGTAACGACCCCCGCGGGGAAAAAACGGTATGGACCGGACGACAAGTGGTTCCCGCCGCCCTTCGCCTACTATTCGCGGCAGATGAACGACGAGCTCTGGCTCGGCCTCGGCCTCTACTCCCCCTACGGCCTCGGCGTCGAGCATGACGCGGACTGGCCCGGACGCTACAACAGCGTCGAGACGCTGATCACGGCCTTCGACGTGACCCCCACGGCCGCCTACAAGGTGAACGACCGCCTGTCGCTCGCCGCCGGCCTGCAGGTCATGTATTTCGACATCACGCTGAAGCGCGCCCTGCCGAACGTGCCGGCCCTGCTGGAGATCGAGGGCGACTCGATCGGCTTCGGCGGCACCGCCGCGCTCTCCTTCAAGCTGCTCGACGACCTGGCCCTCGGCCTGGTCTACCGATCGGAGGTCAAGCAGGAGGTCGAGGGCGACGCCTCGGTAGGCCCCTACAGCGTCGGCGCCGAGGGCGACATCACCCTGCCTGCCAGCTACTCGGCCGGCCTGAACTACACGGGCATCGACAAGTGGAACGTCGGTGCTGTCGCCACCTACACAAGCTGGAGCTCCTATGACAAGCTGACGATGAATTTCGACAGCCCGGCCCTCCTCGGCGTCTCCTCCAGCACCTCCGTCAAAGACTGGAACGACGTCTGGCGCTTCGGCTTCGGCGCGGAGTACCAGATGAACGAGAAACTGGCCCTGCAGGCCGGCTATGTCTTCGACACCGACCCGATCCCCGGCGCGCACGCCGACTACCTCCTGCCTCCCGGCGACCGCCACATCCTGAGCCTCGGCGCCAGCTACGCCCTGGCCGGCGATTGGAAACTCGGCGTGGCCTTCGCCTATCTGATGCTCAAGGACGTCACCATCCAGCCGCGCCCGGCGGAAGGTGTCTATCCGACGGAGTTCAAGAACGGCGACACGACGATCCTCTCGCTCTCGCTGGCCAAAAACTTCTAGCCGTCGTTCGACGCCCGCGCCCCTCGCGGCGCGGGCGTCAGATCCATGACGATCATCTGCTTCGGCGACAGCCTCACTTCCTGCGGCGGGGAACAGGGGCGCTTCAGCGACATCCTGCAGGATCGCTTTCCTGGGCACCGGTTCCTCAATTGCGGCAACGGCGGCGAAACCTTCGCCGAGGCCCTCGCGCGCCTCGATGCCGACGTGCTCGCCGCGCGCCCGGACGTCGTCCTCGTCGAGTACGGCGCCAACGACTGGTGGCGCGACGAG
>CAZYRQ010000567.1:0-1686 GCA_964649455.1 uncultured Lentisphaerales bacterium | reverse complement strand
GGGCCGTCGGGGCCCGCGAACGGGCCGCCGCTCGCCAGCGTGCCGTCCTGGTTGTTGATGTCGCCGCTCATGCTGAAGTAGTAGCCGTCGCCGCTCATCCACCCGCTCAGGGCGAGCGAGGTCGGGTCGGCCGTCACGTTGGCCGGCGCGGCGACCTTGATGGCGTCGCCGGGATTGAACCAGAACGTGCCTTCGAGGCTGCCGATCTCGACTTCGCCGCCAGTGCCGGGATTGACCTGGAAGACGCGCGGGAGGCTGGAGCGCGACGGATCGTCGATGTTCACCTGCACGCCGTATTGGATCTGCCAGATGTAGGTGAGGCTGGCCCAGCTCGACATGGTGAACGAATCGACCTGCTGCCGCTGCGGGGGCGACTGGCCGACGGAGAACGCGTTGGTGTAGGCGTCGTGCTCGGCGAAGACGCCGCGGGCGCTGCCGCGGGCGACGTAGCGGACGGGGACGTGCCGGATGTCGAGCCCCGCGCGGCTGAAGTCCGCCACCTGCCCGTCGATCTGCGCGATGACTTCCTCGCCTTTGGGAATCCAGTGCGTCTTTGTCGAGTCCGGCGTCGGATTGCCCGAGGCGGCCGAGGTCAGCGGCCCCGCCCAGGGTTTTCCGGTCGGATCGAGTTCGGCGCTTTTCGTCTTGGAGAAGTCGTGGTTGACGGTCAGGGCGTACTCGTGCCGCCAGCGAATGTTGATTTCAGCGTCGCTGTCGACCGTGAAGGAATAGAGCGTGGGGTCGCCGGTCTGCGGCGTGTTGTTCACGGAGATGCCCGTCGCCGCGAAGCGCTGCCGCGCGGGGTCCTGCGAGTCCGCCTGCTCGTTCTCGGAGGGAATCGCGGTGCTGTCGTAGAGGAAGTTGCCGCTCTCGCCCAGATAAACCGCGCCGACGGCGGAAATCTCCACCTTCATCCCGTCGGAGAGGCTGGGGATGGTCTGCATGCTCGGCGGGTTCAGGTATTCCGCGTGCAGGCCGCCGGCGCCGTCGTAGACGCGCACGACGAAGTTCGAGACGTGCGTCCCCGTGCCGTCCACCTGCGACTTGACATTGAGCGTGCGCGGGCGCGTCCCGGTGCTGAAGGTGTAGAGGACGCCGCTGAGATTCGACGCCGTGTCGGGCAGGACGAGCTCGCTGCGCCCGCCGTCGACGCCGTACACGGTCACCTTGGCGTTGGGCTTGCCGTCGCCGTTGTTCCACATGATCTGGGCGGCGTTGGCGGGGGACGGGGTCAGCGAGGCCTTGAAGGCGATGGACTTGCCGGCGTCCAGGCCGGTGATGTTGATGAGGCGGACCGTCTCGGAGGCTCCGCCGGTCGACGCCTGCGGGTTGGCGACCTGCAGCGCGTCGCCGGCGTCGCCGGCGCGGATGCGGCAGAGGCTGGCGGGGATCAACTCCTGGGGGTTGTCGGTGTTCTGCCCGGGCCGGCACCAGGCCACGGAGAGGTTGTCGTCCCCGGCACCCTCCTTCATGAGCGCCATGACGTAGTAGTACTGTCCCGCTACCAGCCATCTGGCAGCCGATTTTTGCGACGAATACTTATTCCATTCGTTCAACCCTGTGTAGCCATCGACATACGCGATCCGGGTGAGACCCGACTGGCTGCCGCCCGCCGGTCCGATATACAGCGCCCCGTAGTCGTCGCTGGCGATCCAGAAGACGTAGTTGCCCGTCGTCGGCGCCTGC
>CAZYRQ010000566.1:0-1686 GCA_964649455.1 uncultured Lentisphaerales bacterium | reverse complement strand
AGATCAATCCGCTGATCGGCTCCGCCGGCGTCTCGGCCGTGCCGATGGCCGCCCGTGTCTCGAACAAGGTCGGTCTGGAGAGCGATCCCGCGAACTTCCTGCTGATGCACGCCATGGGGCCGAACGTCGCGGGCGTCATCGGCTCGGCCGTGGCGGCGGGCGTGCTCTACAAGCTCTGCACCGGCTGATGGAGGGTCGCTCAGTGGCGCCGCCCCGTGCGGCGCCTTTTTTTTTGCCCATTCTCCGACAGGCAGCGAGGCCCGGTGCGGGCGACGAGCGAGCACTGGCTAACGGCGCCCTTCAAGGTGACGGCACCGTAGCCGGTCACGTCCTCGAAGCTGACCCCGTCGATGGTGTGCGCGTCGTCATGCGTGGCGATGTGAACATACATGCCGCCCTCTGGCGCTGGCCGATAATCCTTGAAGCCCCTCGCAGGCTTGACATCTGGTTGCTGCTCCAAGTAACGTTTCCAGCAGCAGAGCTAGGTGAGGAAGAGATAATGAAAAGGACCTTTACCCGACTTGCGCGTTGCTGTCTGACACTGGCAAGCGGCATGGCTCTGTCCGCCATTGCTGCGGACAAAAACGAGTCCGATTCGTGGAGTGAGGACGGGGTTCTGAAGATGACGCTGGAGTTGGTTGCCCTTCCGGATAACAATTTGCAGAAGACGCAGATGAAGCTTACGGTGACGAACATGGGGACAAACGGCATTGTCCTGGACAAGACACTGGCAGCCGGATTCTCGCTTCGATTCAAGACGGACCTTTCAGCAGAGTACAAGCGCTCCGATGGAAAGGTCGTAACGGCAAACGAAGTGAAAAAGCTTGAGAAACCAACCGTGGAAGATGTTCGCGCACGGTTCATCCGTCTAGCGCCGGGCCAGACACTATCGTGCATGTTTGATCTCGCAAAACCCAATCGAGTGGTCGTGGAAGGTCACGTAAGCGACATGGATGGCATTCACCACGGGTTCTACAACGAGGCAATGTATACGTATCAAGTACCTGCCGAGGCGAAATGGTTGGAAGTGGACGCATGGTATGAACGCGGGGTCTGGATGATGGCAACCGTACAGTTTGAAGAATGGTTCGGCCAAAGCGCGGGGAAACTTGGTTTGTGGGACGGACGTGCCAGATCAAATAGGCTGGTCGTTGAGAAGAAATGAGACCTCGATCCTCGGCCTGCTGGGTATGTCGCTATTGCGTCGCCCCGGAGGCTGATGTGGGCCATGATCGGCATGATATGGGGCCTCTTCATTGGGGTGGCAGTCTCGGGATTCGCGTGCTTCCTCGCGGCAATCATCAAGATTCTGCGGATCCGCTTTGAGAAGAAGGAACAGGCGGCCCACAACTGACCGCACCTAGCTATACGAGGATGCGGACGGCGGAACCACCCACCACTCACTACTCACCACTCACTACTCACCATCATTGGCCTGTTTTGTGCTATAGCCGCAGTACCGCAGGCTCAACATGATTGATCAGCACAATACAAGTGGATCCGCTGGAAGCGATGTTGCCATCACCACCTTCCAGATTTCTTCCGGCGACGGCTGGCTCCAGGCCACCCTGACGGCGCCCGCCGCGGGAGGCGCGGTACGCTGCACCCTCCTGCTCTGCCCGCCGCTGGTCGAGGAGCGCAAGGCGGCCCAGCGCGCGATGGTCGACGGCGCGCGCCGCCTGGCGG
>CAZYRQ010000565.1:0-1689 GCA_964649455.1 uncultured Lentisphaerales bacterium | reverse complement strand
AGCGTCAGCACCATGCCGGCGCGTCCGAGCGCGAAGCAGACGCCGAGCAGATTCAGCGCCAGCGCTATCATCAGCCAACTGCTGCCAGCCGACTCCTGGCGCTGGCCGTCGAGCGCCTCGAACAGCAGGCCGAGGTTGATGGCGGTGACGAGGGTAAAGAAGGCGCTGGCATGGTTGGGATAGCCGAAGGTGGAGAAGAAGTAGACCTCAATCGGGCGGATCCAGAAGAGGTTGGAGGTGCCCGTCATCAGGTGGAGCAGGCCGACGAGCGACAGGACGGCGCCGTTGTAGACGATCACCTGCAGCAGCCAGCGTTTGGCAGCGAAGCGCATGCCGTGCCGCAGGGCCAGCAGGACTGCATAGGCGCCGATGGCCCAGAGCAGGACCTGCGCCGCGTCCGCCCGGTTTACGCAGCAGGGCAGCCCCGGCCAGGGGGGAGGCGTGTATTCCCACGTCGCGGTCGCGGCATTGCGGATCATCTCGCGCGGACCGTTGAGCCACTGCAGCAGCAGGAAGAGGATCAGCACGCCTCCGGCGTAGAAGATTGGATCACGCAGGAGACCGCGCCACACGCGGCGCACGGCGTTATGCGGCGACGTCGCATTGCCCGACGGCGGCAGAAGGAACATCAGCTCCACGATCCCCAGCGCCAGCCAGGGGATGGCCCAGAAGTAGGCCGGGGCGGAACCGCCGCGCGCCCAGGAGGCGTACACCACCAGAAGGGCCACGTGTACCGCGGCGCCATATCGCAGGAGCAGATTGATCACGGCTGGGGCTTTCGTTCGCGGGTAGACTCCGTCCCCGTCAGTTATGCGGAGAACCGAAGATGGAAACTCCGCAGACTGTTCGTTTCCAATGTTTTAATGCAACCAACCGGCATGTGCCCTCCGCGCAAACCGTCGCCAGGCGCCGGGGCGCGGAATCAGATGAAAGTGTAGCAGATTGCGGCGGTTCGACAATGGATAAAAAGGCTTTCACCGGTGGCGCAGGTACTTTTCCATGCCGTAGGGGAAGTCGTGCGGTTGGTAGCCAAAGACATGGCGGTGATGGAGGCTGTAGGCCCTCGCGAAGCTTATGAAGATCCAGGGGCACTCCTCGCGGATGATGGCCTGCAGTTCTCCGTAGAGGCGCAGCCGCTCGTCCGTGGTGGTGGCGGCCAGCGCCCGGCAATAGAGGTCGTCGTAGAACGGGTTGCGGTAGTTGCAGCGGTTGGGTCCGGGCGATTGGTTGGGACCGTAGAAGAGCTGCAGGAAGTTCTCGGCATCGGGATAGTCGCCGACCCAGCCGATGCGGAAGAGCTGCGACCGGCGCTGCGCGACCTTGGCCAGGAAGGCGGGCCAGTTGTGGTACTCGGGGACGAGGTCGATCCCGATGCGGGACATGAAGGCGACGATCAGTTCCGTCGACTCGCGGACATCCTGGCTGGCGCGGCCCAGATCCAGGACGAGCCGGAGGCGCCGTCCCGTGGCGGGATCACGGCCGTTGGAATAGCCGGCCCGAACCATCAGCTGACGTGCGCGGTCCAGGTCGAACGCGTAGGGGGCTGGTGTCTCGATGCGCCCCGCGACGCCCGGCGGCACGGCCCCGTTGGCGGTGAGCACCCGTCCCTGGTAGTACTGCTCCCAGCGCGCGGAGTCGAAGGCGCAGTTGAGCGCCTGGCGGAGGAGCCGGTTGGTGCCGAGCAGCGGA
>CAZYRQ010000564.1:0-1690 GCA_964649455.1 uncultured Lentisphaerales bacterium | reverse complement strand
GCGCCTCTGCCTCGAGGGGGTCACCGGCTCGGGCAAGACCTTCACGATGGCCAGCGTCATCGCCGCCCACCAGCGGCCGACCCTGATCATCTCGCACAACAAGACTCTGGCGGCGCAGCTCTTCGCCGAACTCAAGGGCTTCTTCCCGAACAACGCCGTCGAGTACTTCGTCAGCTACTACGACTACTACCAGCCCGAGGCCTACATCCCGCAGACCGACACCTTCATCGAGAAGGACGCCGCGATCAACGACGAGATCGAGCGCTACCGCCTCTCGGCCACCAACTCGCTGCTGAACCGCGGGGACGTCGTCATCATCGCCAGCGTCTCCTGCATCTACGGCCTCGGCTCGCCCGCGGACTACCGCACGATGCTCGTCGCGATCGAGGCCGGCCAGGCCATCTCCCGCGAGACCGTGCTGGAGCAACTCGTCGCCATCCAGTACCAGCGCAACGACATCGAGCCGGCGCCCGGCACCTTCCGCGTCCGCGGCGACATCCTCGACATCTTCCCCTCGTACCGCAAGGACGGCCTCCGCGTGGAGTTCTTCGGCGACGAGATCACCGGCATCCACCGCTACGATCCCGTCGCCTGCCGCTCCCTCGAACGCCTCGACCGCGTCCTGGTCTCGCCGGCGAAGCACTTCGTCCTGCCGCGCGCCAAGATCGACGGCGCCCTCGGACGCATCCGCGAGGAGCTCGACGCGCGCATCGCCTGGTTCGAGGCGCGCGGCAAGCTCCTCGAGGCGCAGCGGATCGCCCAGCGCACGCGCTTCGACCTCGACATGCTCCGCGAGCTCGGCTACTGCAGCGGCATCGAGAACTACTCCGCCCACCTCGCCGGGCGCGCGCCGGGCGAGCCGCCCGCCTGCCTGCTCGACTATTTTCCCGGCGAGTTCCTGACGATCATCGACGAGTCGCACGTCAGCCTGCCGCAGCTCCGCGGCATGTCCAACGGCGACCGCGCGCGCAAGCAGACGCTCATCGAGCACGGCTTCCGCCTCCCCTCGGCCGCCGACAACCGCCCGCTCGAGTTCTCCGAGTTCGAGCGCAAGGTCGGGGCCATCCTCTACGCCAGCGCCACCCCCGGCCCGGCGGAGCGCGAGGCCAGCCAGTGCCACGCCGTGCAGGTGATCCGCCCGACCGGCCTACCCGACCCGCCGGTCGAGGTGCGCCCGCTGGGCGGGCAGATCGACGACGTGATGGAGGAGATCCGCCGCACGGCGGCCGCCGGCGACCGCGCGCTCGTGACCACGCTGACCAAGCGCACCGCCGAGGATCTCTCGCGCTACCTGACGCAGGCCGGGCTCCGCGTCGAGTACCTCCATTCGGACATCGACGCCCTCGAGCGCGTCGCCATCCTGCGGCGGCTGCGCCTCGGCGAGTTCGACACGCTCGTCGGCATCAACCTGCTCCGCGAGGGACTCGACCTGCCCGAGGTCGCGCTCGTCGCCGTGCTCGACGCCGACAAGGAGGGCTTCCTGCGCTCGGACACCTCGCTCATCCAGACGGCCGGCCGCGCCGCGCGCCACCTGAAGGGCCGCGTCATCCTCTACGCCGACCAGACGACCGACTCGATGCGGCGCATGATCGAGACGACGCGCGCGCGCCGCGAGCGCCAGCTCGCCTACAACGCGGCGCACGGCATTACGCCCCGCGGCGTGCAGCGGGCGCTCGACGAGGAGCTCCGC
>CAZYRQ010000563.1:0-1691 GCA_964649455.1 uncultured Lentisphaerales bacterium | reverse complement strand
CATGCATACGAGTCGCTGCTGGCTGGGATGGGTCGCGATGCTCGCCTTGGGCACGGGGTTGCGAACGACAGCATGGGCCGAGCTGACGCCGAAAGTCTACACCGGCCCCAGCGGCGGTGACTGGTCGGCGGACGAGAACTGGACGCCCGGCGGCGTGCCCACCAACACGCATGCCGTCTACCTGACCAACCTCACGGTCAAGGTTAATGCCGAGGCCGTTGCCGGCCGCCTGGAACTCGTGGGCGGAATGCTGATCGTCGGGGGTGCCACCACGACAGTGCTGGCCCAGACCCCGCTCGATGCGGGGCGGACCAACCCTGTCGGCCTGCGGGTCGAAGGCGATTGTCTGCTGGCGGGCGACTGTTCGATCGGCGGCGTGAACCAGGCCTGCGACAGCTACCTGACGGTCGGCGGCGACTTGACGCTCGCGGGTGGCAAGGCGCTGGCCATCTATGCGGGATCGCGCACCAACGCCGTCTTCACGCAGGGAGGCGCGCGCGTCACCGTCGCCGGAGCCACCACGCTCAACACCGGTTCCTGGATCTACCCCGATAGCGATCCCTTCACCGGCGCGCCGGTCATCTTCGACCTGCAGGATCTTCTGGTCGCGGCCGGGGCCGGTTTCGATGCCTCGCAGCGCGGCTGGGGCTACCGCAACCTGGGGCCGGGCACCCCGCCTGCGGGCCTCCTGTACGAAAAGGTGGGGAGCGACTACTACTGCACCTTCTCCCCCGGCGCGGGAGCCAGCTATACCCGGGGTGGCGGATACGGCGGCAACGGCGGCAACGCCGGTAGCGGGCGGGGCCTGGCCTACGGTTTTCCGTATGCGCCCTGCCAGCCCGGCGCCCCCAATGGCATTTACAATAACACACTGTCTAACCTGCGGCGGGGCGGCGGCGCGATCCGGATCGATGCGGACGACGTGATGCTGGCGGGTGCCCTGCATGCCGATGCGGGCATGCAGGGTTCCTTCGGTGCTTCCTCCGGCGGTGGGATTTGGGTGACCTGCAACCACATCGACTTCGGCCCGGCCGCCCGCCTCAGTGCGATCGGCGGCGACATGATTCAATATACATCGGGTGGTGGCGGTGGTCGCATCGCGGTCGGCATCGGCCTCTCGGCCGCGGAGACCGCGGCTCTCGCGGCCGGTGAACTTCCGGCTGGTCTGGTCTACGCGCCGCTGACCCAGGTGCCGGCGCAGGTCCGTGGCGGTCAGGCCAGCGGGGTCTATGCCGCGTCGGGGACGGCCACCCTCGTCCAGGCGCTGGCAGCCGACCGCCTGCTGCAGGTCAAGGGGAGCCCGTTGCTGGCGGGGGATCCGGCTGTCGGCTACGGCACCCACAGGATCGCCTGGAACCAGACAATCGCCGCCGCGGTGCCGTCCCCCGGTTTGGATCCCGCATCGGACGGCGGGGTGCGCTATAGCTGCGCCGGCTACACGCTGGCCGATACCAACGGCGTCTTCGCCACCGGAACGACCAATGGGGTCTCGGTCACGGCGACCAACAACCTCATCCTCACCTGGCTATGGGACAACCGGGAATTCCGCTTCCGGACGGTGGCCGGGGCCAACGGACGCCTCCGCATCGGCGACGAGACGAACACGCTCTTTCAACAGTGGATGCCCGAGGGGGCAACGACCGACTTCACCGTCGAGGCGATTCCCGACACCGGCTACCGCTTCCTCTGCT
>CAZYRQ010000562.1:0-1692 GCA_964649455.1 uncultured Lentisphaerales bacterium | reverse complement strand
CGTTTCAGGTGCGAACCGGCTAACGGAAGTCCGTGAAAATCGGACGCGGTCGCGCCGCTGTAGACGGCTACGAAACCCCAGTCGCCATTCACCCCGCAGGTGAAGAAGGCGGGGCGGTAGGAATGCCGGAAGCCAGAAGACGAGCCGGTTCGCGCAGTGGAGTTCTCCTTCGCGCCTTGGGGAGCATCGTCCGCGGGACCCGGCGGGTCACCGGCCTTGTCTTCTCCTCCGACGGGCCGTTTCCCGCCGGATGCGCGCGCAGGAGCACCCCGATGGACCACGAAGCGCCCCGCACGAGGGCGAGAAGGATGCTCATGGATCTGCGCCGCACACTGCCGTTCGCCGCCTGGCTGGCGATGGCCTCCCACGCCCTGCCGCAAACCGCTCCCGCCACCAACCTCTACGAGGCGCCGCCCGTCGTCGTCACGGCGACCCGCGCCGAACGCGCGCCGGAGCGGATTCCCGCCCAGATTTCCGTCATCACCGCGGATCAACTGCGCGACCAGGGCGCGCGCCATGTCGTCGACGCCCTGCAGAGCCTCGCCGGCGTCCCGGTCCGCTCGCTGAGCGGCAATCCCGCCCAGGCCGAGATCGCCCTGCGGGGCTTCGGCGAGAACGCCCACGGCCGCACGCTGGTCCTGCGCGACGGCCAGCGGCTCAACACGCCCGACATGGCCGGCATCAACTGGCTCCAGATCCCCGTCAGCGCCGTCTCCCGCCTCGAGGTGGTCGAGGGGCCCCAGAGCGTGCTCTACGGCGACCACGCGCTCGGCGGCGTGATCAACATCGTCACCCACGACGCCTCGCGCCCCGCCCGCACGGAGGCGGGCGCCGCCGCGGGCTCGCACGGCACCTTCGGCGCCAGTCTCGCGACACGCCGGCCGGCCGGTCGCCTGCGCTACTCGGCCGGCGCCGACTGGCAGGCCAGCGACGGCTTCCGCCGCAACGGCGACTACGAGTCGGTGAACCTGCGCGCCGGGATCGACGCCGCGGCCACCGAGACGCTGCGCCTCGCGCTCTTCGGCACCTACGACCGCCTCGAGAACGGCCTCCCCGGCGCGCTCACCCGCGAACAGATGGATGACGACCCCCGGCAGACCACCAACCCCGGCGACGAGGCGACCACCGAGAGCGGCAACGCCAGCCTGGCGCTGCAGTGGGAGGCCACGGCGGATCAGCGCCTGATGGCCGACCTGATCGTCAACCGCCGCGAGGCCGAGAGCGACTTCGTCAGTTGGTTCAGCTTCCCCAGAACCACGCTCGACAGCCTGACCCTCACCCTGCGGCACCAGATCGACTCCTCGCTGCTGGCGCGTCCGACCCGGCTGCTGGGCGGCATCGACGTCTACCTCGACCGGCTCGACGCCGACCGCTTCACCGACCCGGCCCGCACCCTGCGCCTGCTCGACGCCGTCGTCGACAAGAGCAGCTACGGCGCCTACCTGAACCACGAGACCGATCTCGCGGAGCGCCTCACGCTGTCGCTGGGCGGACGCCTCGAGCAGGCGCGCTACGCCGCGGAGGTCGGCGATGCTGCCGGCGCCACGGTTGTGGACGACAGCGAGACGCACACCGTCAGCGCGCTGGCCGCCAGCCTGCTCTACCGTCCGACCGACGAGGTCAAGCTCTACGCCAGCCTCTCCACGCTCTACCGCCTCCCGTTCCTCGACGAGCAGGTCAGCTACTACGGCT
>CAZYRQ010000561.1:0-1708 GCA_964649455.1 uncultured Lentisphaerales bacterium | reverse complement strand
CGGCCATGTGCCGCGGCCGCCAGTCCGCGACGGCGGCGGTCATGACGAGGACATCGGCGCCGACCAGGCGGGCCTGCACAGCCGCCAGCATGTCGCGCGCGCTGACGACGTCGACGCGCGCGGCGCCCGGCGGAGTCCCGAGCGCGACGGGGCCGGCGACGAGCGTGACCGCATGTCCCGCTTCGGCGGCCGCCGCAGCGACGGCGAAGCCCATGCGCCCGGTCGAGCGGTTGCTCAGGAAGCGCACGGGATCGAGGTGCTCGCGCGTCGGGCCGGCGGTGACGAGGAAGCGCATCGCGTCAGTTCCCGACGATGCTCGACATCTTGAAGATCGGCAGGTACATCGAGATGACGATGCCGCCGATCAGCACGCCCAGGAAGGCCATCAGGATGGGCTCCATCAGGGAGGTCAGGGTGGCCAGCATGGTCTCCACTTCTTCGTCGTAGGTCTTCGCGATGTGGTCGAGCATCTCGTCGAGCTTGCCCGAGCGCTCGCCGGCGGCGGTCATGCGGACGACGAGCAGCGGAATGCCTTCCTTCTGTTCGAGCCCTTTCGCGAGGGGCTCGCCGGACTCGACCGTCTCGCGGGCCGCCATGATCGACTGCCCGACCACGCAGTTGCCGCAGGCCTTGGCGACGATCCGGAGGGCGTCCAGGATCGGCACGCCGCTGTGGATCATCTGCGAGAAGATGCCGGCGAAGCGGGAGATGGCGACGCGCTGGTTGAGGGGGCCGAAGACGGGCATGCGCAGTTTGAAGCGGTCGTAGAGGAAGGCGCCCCTGTCCGTCCGGGTCCAGCGCTTGAAGCCGGCCACGCCTCCGCCCACCACGAGGATGACCAGCCACCAGAACGACCGGAGGAAGTCGCTGATATTCAGCAGGATCTGCGTGGGCAGGGGCAGCGCATGGCCGAAGTCCTCGAACATGCTGCCGAAGATCGGCATGACGAAGATGATCATGGCGGCGGCGATGCCGAGCGCCAGGGTCAGCACGATGACGGGATAGGCCAGGGCCGAGCGCACCTTGCGGCGCAGCTTGGCGGAGGCCTCGAGCAGCATGCTCAGGCGCGCCATGGACTCGGAGAACTGTCCGCTGCGCTCGCCGGCGCGGACGATGTTGATATAGAGGTCGTCGAAGATGCGCGGGAAGCGCGCCAGTCCGTCCGAGAAGGAGCCGCCGCCCTCCACGGTCTCGCGGATGCCGGTCACGACGGCCTTGAAGTTCGGATTGACCACCTGCTCCTCGACGGTCGAGAGCGAGACGACCAGCGACATGCCCGCCCGGAGCATGGAGGAGATCTGGCGCGAGAAGGGCACCAGCTCGGTGTTGAGGATGCGCCGGACGCCCCGGACGTGTGTGTGTCTGCCTGTCTTCGCGTTTACCGCCATGTTGCCGTCACCTTGGTTGTCGTGCCCTGCCGTGCCCGGCCCGCGCGCGCCGGCCTAGTCGCCGCCCGTCACCTCGATCGCGGCCTGGAGGGAGGTCGTGCCTGCGCGCACCTTGCGCAGGCCCACGTCCTTGAGGGGGAGCATGCCCTCCGCGACGGCAAGTTCCCGGATCCGGGCGGAGTTCTCGCCGTGCATGATCGCCTCGCGGATCTTGTCGGTCACGGTCAGCACCTCCATCAGCGCGCCGCGGCCCTTGTAGCCGATGTCGTTGCACTTGGGGCAGCCCTTGGGGGCGTAGACCGTGGCGCCGTCGAAGAAGT
>CAZYRQ010000560.1:0-1708 GCA_964649455.1 uncultured Lentisphaerales bacterium | reverse complement strand
AAGCGGAGGTCGTTCTCGTAGAGGTGGCGGATGTCGGCGATGCCGTAGCGGATCATGGCGATGCGCTCGACGCCCATGCCGAAGGCGAAGCCGTAGACCCGGTCGGGGTCGTAGCCGACGTGGCGGTAGACGCGGGGGTCGACCATGCCGGCGCCGGCGATCTCGATCCAGCCGCTCTGCTTGCAGACCCGGCACCCCTGGCCGCCGCAGAGGTGGCAGGAGAAGTCGACCTCGACGCTCGGCTCGGTGAAGGGGAAGAAGTGGGGGCGGAAGCGCACGCCGACCTTCGGCCCCATCATCTCGCGGGCGAAGGTGGCGAGGGTCGCCTTGAGGTCGGCCAGCGAGACGGGGCGGGTGTCGACGTAGAGCCCCTCGATCTGGTGGAAGTTGGCGCTGTGGGTGGCGTCGGTCGTGTCGCGCCGGTAGCAGCGTCCCGGGGTGATGATGCGCACGGGGGGCTGGCGGCCGAGCATCACGCGGATCTGCACGGGCGAGGTCTGGGTGCGCAGGAGCAGGTCGTCGTCGAACCAGAAGGTGTCGGCGGCGTCCATCGACGGGTGGTGGGCGGCGGTGTTGAGCGCCGTGAAGTTGTTGAAGCGCGTCTCGATGTCGGGCCCGTCGGCGACGGTGAAGCCGAGGCGCCCGAAGATGCGGGTCACCTCGTCGATCACGCGGGAGACGGGGTGCTGGGCGCCGGTGGCGAACCAGCGTCCGGGGAGCGAGGCGTCGAAGGCGGGGCCGGCGCCGGCCGGCCCGCCGTCGAGAGCCTCGCCGCGCGCGGCGAGGGCGGCCTCGAGGGCCTGGCGCCAGGCGTTGGCCTGGCGGCCGAAGGCCGGGCGCTCCTCGGCGGGCACCTCCTTGAGCTGCTTCATGACGGCGGGGAGCAGGCCGTTGCGGCCGAGGTAGCGGATGCGGACCTGCTCGAGCGCGGCGGCCGTCTCCGCCTGGCCGATGGCCGCGAGCGATTCGGCGTGCAGCGCGGCTAGTTCGTCGAGGTTCATGGGGCTCTCCTGCGCGTGGTGGTGAGGATGGTCTGGAAAAAAACACGGCCACCCCGGAGGCGGGATGGCCGTTCGCATGCGCTTCACTGTCGCTTGAGTCGGACTGCTCAGGCCTGCGGGGCGCGTGCGTGGGCCACGATCGCCTTAAAGCCGTCCGGGTCGTGGATGGCGATCTCCGAGAGCATCTTGCGGTTGAGCAGGATGCCGGCCTTCGTCAAGCCCTCGACCAGGCGGCTGTAGGTTATGCCCTCGGCGCGGGCGGCGGCGTTGACGCGACCGATCCAGAGCTGGCGGAAGGTGCGCTTCTTCAGCTTGCGGTGGATCGTCGCCTGCGCCATGGCGTGGTTGACGGCGTTGACGGCCTGCGAGTAGACCTTGCTGCGGTTGCCGCGGAAGCCCTTGGCCTGGTCCAGGACGCGCTTGTGGCGCCTGCGGGCGGCCGGGGCATTGGTGACTCTTGACATGGGGATTCTCCGTGACGGGGTGGGATCAGTAGGTGGACAACATGCGCTTCAGCACCGGCTGAAACGACTCGTTGACGACGGTCATGCCACGGAGATTGCGCTTGCGCTTGCGCGACTTGCAGGCGTTCAAGTGGGCCTTGCCGCCGCTCGTGCGCAGGATCTTTCCCGTGGCCGACTTTTTCAGCCGCTTGGTGGCGGCACGCTTGGTCTTCTGTTTGGGCATGGTCTTTCTTCCGTAGGCGG
>CAZYRQ010000559.1:0-1710 GCA_964649455.1 uncultured Lentisphaerales bacterium | reverse complement strand
CGCTCCAGCGCCAGCAGGTGCTGCCGCGTGCCGTAGCCCTTGTTCGCGGCCAGGCCGTAGCCCGGATGGCGCGCGTCGAGCTCGCGCATGTGCCGGTCGCGCACGACCTTGGCGGCCACGCTGGCCGCCGCGATGAGCAGGCTGAGGCCGTCGCCGCCGACGATCGCGCGCGACGGCGCGGGCAGGCCCCGCACGGGCAGGCCGTCCACCAGCACAAAATCCGGAAGGGGCGCGCCGAGGGCCAGGACGGCGCGGCGCATGGCGAGGTGCGTGGCGTTGAGGATGTTGAGGTGGTCGATCTCCTCGACACTCGCCAGGCCGATGCCGATGCGGATGGCCTCGTGCGACTCCAGAAACGCGAAAAAGCGCTCGCGGCTGGACGCCGTCAAGCGCTTGCTGTCGGTGAGGGCCGCGAGCGGGCCCGCCTGTAGTGCGTCGACCGCCGCGCGGCGGATGACGACCGCGCCGGCATGGACCGGACCCGCCAAGGGGCCGCGTCCCGCCTCGTCGACGCCGGCCAGAACTCCGGCGGGATGCTCCCGCCAGTAGTCATGCTCGAAGGTCAGCACGCCGGCCTCCCCGTCGAGCCGTGCCCGGCTCAGGCCTTGATTTCGCGCAGGCGGGCCTTCTTGCCGCCGAGGTTGCGCAGGAAGTAGAGCTTGGCCCGGCGCACGTGCGACGAGTGCTCGACCTCGATCTTCTGCAGGTAGGGCGAATGCACGGGGAAGACCTTCTCCACGCCGACGCCGAAGGAGACGCGGCGAACGGTGAAGGTTTCGGTGCTGCCGGACCCGTCGCGGGCCAGCACGGTGCCGGCGAAGACCTGGACGCGTTCCTTGTCGCCTTCCTTGATCTTGACGTGCACGCGCACGGCGTCACCCACCTTGAAGGGGGGCACATCGCCCTTGAGTCCCTCGGCGTTGATCTTGTCGATAAGTTTGCCCAGCATGGCTTCTTCTCCTCTTCAAATGCTTCCATCGTCGCGCACGACCGCGCGCCCGTCGTTACCTGCTCCTCGTCCGCCGCCGACGTCGCCGGTACGTCCCGGCAACAGATCCGGCCTCCGCCGCGCGGTCAGCCGCTCGGCGGCCGCCTGCTTCCAGGCGGCCACGGCCGCATGGTCGCCGCCCTGCAGCACCGCCGGCACCCGCATGCCCCGGTACTCCGGCGGCCGCGTGTACTGCGGGTGTTCGAGCAGGGCGTCCGTGAAGGACTCGTCCCGCGTGGCCGCCTCGCCGCCGCCCAGAACCCCGGGCAGCAGGCGCACGACCGCATCGACCACCACCGCAGCGGGCAGCGTGCCGTTCGTCAGCACGTAGTCGCCGATCGACAGTTCGTCCGTCGCCAGCGCCTGCCGCACCCGCTCGTCGATCCCCTCATAGTGTCCGCAGACCAGGATGAGGTGCCGCTCGCGCGCCAGGCGGCGGGCCCGCGCCTGGTTGAACGGCTTCCCCGAGGGCGTCATCAGCACGACGCGCGCCCCGGGCGTCCGCAACGCCTCGACCGCCTCGAAGAGCGGCTCCGGCTTCATCACCATCCCCGGACCGCCGCCATAGGGCCGGTCATCGGCCGTCCGGCGCGCGTCCTGGGCGAAATCCCGCAGGTCGACCACCTGCAACTTGACCGCGCCGAGCCGGACGGCCCGGCGCATCATGCTCTCCTCGCTGAACCCCTTGAACATCGCCGGAAAGAGCGTGACGACGTCGATCT
>CAZYRQ010000558.1:0-1712 GCA_964649455.1 uncultured Lentisphaerales bacterium | reverse complement strand
CAGTCGCAGGCGGCCCAGAGGTTGTCGTCGAAGGCCACCATGCCATCGACGATCAGTCCCGAGGACATCAGCGCACCGGCGCCGTAGGCGCCGACGATGGCCCCGGCGTCCAGCACTTCGGAGAAGGGGGCCTGCGGATAGTCGAGGTCGCCGCCGTCGGGCAGGAGCGAGATGCCGGCGAAGACCCGGCGGTTCTCGTAGATGTAGTCGGCGACGGCATCCCACTCGTCGTCCTTGACGGAGATCGTGTTGGAGACGTTGTGGCTCAGCCAGGGCGCGGCGCAGCGTTCCGGGCGGCGGCCCGCGTCGATCCAGTTCTCCTTGGTCAGCTGGACGGCCTTGAGGAGGTCGATGGCCGTCACGTCCTGCTTCGTGCGCGCCTCGGGCCCCGCCTCGATGCAGAAGGTCAGGACGACGTCGGTGCCGTTGGGGTTCCAGACCGAGCGCTCCACGGCCAGCGGGTTCTGCGCCTTGAAGAAGTCGACGAGCAACTCGTCCTCGTTGGCCTGCGTGCGGCGGAAGTAGCGGCGCGAGTGGTGGGGATGGATGCCCGAACTGGTGCCCAGGATGCAGCTCGTCGTGCCGGCGGGCTTGACGCAGGTCGTGCGGGCGGCGGGATTGACGCCGATCCGCTGGGCGATCTCGGCGTTGACATCGAGGATCAGCGCGGCCATCTTGCGCTGCAGCGCGGCATCGAAGGCAATCTCGGGATGTTCCATCATGCCCGTCATCGAAATGCCCAGCAGGGCTTCGCGGCGGGCGATGGCGGTGCTGGCCTCGCCGAGGTAGCCGAAATCGGTGTAGTCGGCCTGGAGCGTGCCGAGAACGGCGGCCGCGCGGCACGCTTCGGCAAAGGAGGCTTCGTCGTGGACGCGCCCCATGTTGACCTCGCACAGGTTGCAGAAGGCGAATCCCGAGCGGCCGTCGATCTGCGGCAGGAGGCCGATTTCCCCGCAGGGATTGAAGGTCGCCTCCAGATTGTCGGTCCAGATAAAGCCCGGCTCGCCGAATTCGCGGACCGACTTCATGAGTCGGAGGAAGGCCTCGCGCGAGGTCTCCCGGCGCAGCAGGATGGCCGAGTTGTTCGAACGGGCGCGCTGGGGATGATCGTTGAACCAGTTCCCGGTCTTGGCGGTGGCCATCTCTTCGTCGTCCGGCGAGAACATGCAGATCGTCGCGCTGCGGCGGACGCCGCCCGAGAGCACGGCGTCGGAGGCATGCATCAGGATGTCATAGGCGTCGAGCGGCCGCAGACGGCTCTGCCCGGCATCGAGACACTTTTCCAGCAGATTCTGGATGAGGCGCAGACTGCGTGCCAGGGGTTCCGGGCCGGGGGCGCGCCCCATGCCCGAGGAGATGGGCCGTCCCTTGGGGCGGACCTGCGAGAAATCGAATTCAACCACCTTGCCGGCAAATTCCGGCATCGGCGGCTCCGCCGTGAAATAACTGGACAGCAGGGCGCCCAGGGCATCCGACCAGCCCTCGATCGTGTCGGGAACGACAAAGGTCTTCCGCTCGCCCGACTGGCGCGCGATGCCGGGCAGCTTCGCGACGTGGTGACGCTGCACCGAGAAACCGACCCCGCAGCCGCAGAGGAGCAGCCAGAGCGCCTCCTGGAAAAACCGGGGACGGTCGCAATAGGACGTGGTGCAGTTGTAGATGCGCGCATGCTTGCGCAGGATCGGGTCGCCGCCGAACTGCATGGCGCGCTG
>CAZYRQ010000557.1:0-1719 GCA_964649455.1 uncultured Lentisphaerales bacterium | reverse complement strand
GGTGGAGGAGGGCGAGGGTGAGTTCGACGACGCCCAGATTGGAGGCGAGATGGCCACCGGTGCGGCTGACGGTCGCGATGATCCGGGCGCGGATATCCTCGGCCAGCACCGGGTAGAGCGCCGGCGAGAGCGTGCGCACATCCTCGGGTGCATTGATCTGTTCCAGCAGCGAATCCATGCATCCACTATACGGCATTCGGCCCTGAAAGTGAATTTCGGATTTCGGATTTGGGCAGTAATCGGTTGGCCACAGGGGTTGCGAACAGGAAGGCGCGCGGGAAGTGCATGCGGAAGCGGGCGGGAGCGGGAAGCGTATGCGTGCGAGCAAGGTGGGACAGGCATTCCGCCTGTCATGAATCGGCGCCTGGGGAGTGAGCGTGTTGACGACGCGCGCCCGCCTGTAGCCAACCGAATACTTCCTTGAGAATGGCCGAGGGGAGGGGAGGGGAGGGGAGAGTGCGGATGATTGACCGAACCCCTCCCCGCGCCTATACTCCTCACCAATTGGCGAAGCGGAAGGATCAGGTCGGCTTCGGGGAGCGGAACCCTTCTCTTGCTTCTTTCCAAGTGACCCAATGACGCCAGGCAGGCGACAGGGGATCTCCCCACGAAAAAGCGAGGCACCAATGAGAAATACGAGGAAAGCGCTGTTGGCCGCGCTCGTGCTCGGGGCGCTGCCGTGCGTGCCCGCCGGGGGCGCGACCCCCTTCCGGCAGCTCTACCCGCTGGATCCGCAGCGGGTGGCGGCCAATGCCGCCCGGATCCGTACGTCCCTCGAGACCGCGCCGCGCGCCTGGCGGGACGCGCCCGCCGTCTATTTCACCGTGCCGCCGCTCCGCGACGTGATCCGGCTGCCGGACACCTACCCGGAGGACGGCACCCTGCTCGGCACGTTACGCATCCTGGCCGCGCAGGGTGAATTCGAGCCGGGATCCGTCGTCGTCTATCCGTTCGCGAACGTGGATCGGTTCACGCTGCGGGCCTCCGACTTGGCGAGCCCCTCGGGCGGGCAAATTGCCGCCGCCAGCATCGACATCCGGCTGGTGAAGGTCTGGTACCAGTGCGGCAACGCCTGGTACAGCCAGTTTGCCGATCCGTCGGCGCGCATGCTCATCCCCGAAATCCTCCTGCATGACGAGGACCTGATCCGGGTCGACAGCCGCACGCAGGACAACTACCTGCGCTACGACAATTTCGACGGCACCACCACCTACCAGTGGATGAGCGCCCCCGGCATGGTGACCGGCTACCGCAACTCGAACTACGAAACCCTGGCCCTCGTCTCCGACGACGCGGACGCGCTGCTGCCGGTGGTGCTGAACCGTGACGAGTTCAAGCAGTTCATGGTCACGCTCCAGGTGCCGGCTTCTGCGCCAAATGGACTCTACACCGGTGAAATCGAACTGCTCGCCGACGGGCGCAAGGCCGGCTCGATTCCCCTGCAGGTGCGAATTCTGCCCTTCGCCCTGCCCACGCCGAAGACCTACCGCGATCTGGACAAGGAGTTCTTCCACAATCAGTCGGGCACGGGCACCCGGAACCCGAAGATCATCCGGAACCTGGTCAACCACAATCACCTGCACCTGGGCGGGCATCCGGAACTCAACGTGTTCAATCCCGACACGGTCGCCGCAGATGCCGCCCGGCTCCGGGCCTGCGGCGTTTCGACCACCGCCCTGTTCCGCATCGCGACGCCCGCCAACCTGGTCGTGCGGCGCG
>CAZYRQ010000556.1:0-1719 GCA_964649455.1 uncultured Lentisphaerales bacterium | reverse complement strand
TGCACCGTGGTCGACAACTGGACGAATTTCACCGTCCCGAACAGCGCGCGCGGCGGCGCCATCTATATCGAGGGCATCGAAAGCCAGAGGACGATTTTCGACCATTGCGTCTTCTTCGGCAACCAGGCGCCGTTCGACTCGTCGCCGCTGGCGCCGGATCTCTACTACAGCACGATCAGCGCCACGCTCACGAACTGCTTCGCCGGCTGCGCCTGGAACGAGGAACTGCCAGCCATCGGGACGAACGCCGCCCGCGTCGCCGAAGCGGACTTCACCGACTGGTACCGCAGAGATTATCGTCCGCACGCCAACTCTCGGCTGATTCTCGGCGATGGTTCCGTCGTCGGCGCTCTCGCGGCGTCGGCCGCCTCCGGCCCCGCCTATACGCCGTCCGGACCCGCGGAGATCACGCTCGCCGCCGGCGCGTCGATCCAGGATGCCATTTTCGCGGCACCCGCGGGGCAGGTCATCAACCTCTCCGAGGGCATCTACCCGGTCACCGGCAGGATCGACGTCCTCAAGAACGTCAAGCTCCGCGGCGCCGGCATGGACAAGACGTTCCTCATGCGGAGCGGCAGCAGCTACAATTCCACCCGCTTCCTGTCGCTGGGGCATCCGGGCGCCGAAGTCAGCGGACTCACCATTTCAAACGTGCTGGCCAACGCCAACAACCAGCCCGGCGTCCTGTTCATCTGGTGCCGCGGCGGCACGTTCACGAACGCCCGCATCACGAAATGCTCCGGCGGCGGCAGCGGCAGCGGCGCGGCCATCGGCCTCGCCGGCGCGGCGAGTTCGCAGATCTCGCACTGCATCATCAATGACAACAGGGTGCAGGGCGCCAGTGCCGAATCCATCGTGTACCTCTACGGCGGCACGCTGGCCAATTCGCTCATCGTCAAGAACACCTACTTCACCCAGGGCTGTTTGTCCATCCGCGGCCCGGCGAACGTCTGGAGCTGCACCGTGGCCGACAACACCTGCCGCAACGACTCGACGACCCGGGTCTGCGGCGGCATCTACTGGACCAGCGTTTACGGCGATGCCACGAGAGCCACCGTCCGCAACTCGCTCGTGGCGCGCAACACCGCCGAGAAAGACACCTCCGCGGGCGCACCCGAGTGGTACCGCGACGGCAGCACGGAAAAGAACTTCACCAACTGCTTCTCGTTCTGCGCCTGGGGCTCGGGTGTCCCGTTAGTCGGCACCCAGGCTGTTGCCGTCGCCAATGCGTCGGTCTTCGCCGATGCCGCCGCCGGCGACTACCACCTCGACACCGGTTCCGCCGCGTTTAACGGCGGCGCCGTCTTCGATGGAATCTCGTCGTCCGACCTGGAGGGCCTCGACCGCATCCAGGGCTCCGCGCCCGACATCGGCTGCTACGAAGCGACGGTCGGCGAGGCGGACTGCAATTTCATGGTCACGCCTCCCGCGGCCTTCACCAACCAGGCCTTCACGCTCACGCCGACGATCATCGGCGGCGAGGGGAAGTCCCTGACCTGCAAATGGACCTTCCACAACCACTCGATCGTCGAGGCCGACGTCGTGAGAACCACGGACGCGGACGATCCGCTCGAACTCGCCTTCGCCACCGCCGGGTGGCGCACCGTGACGCTGCAGGTCTACGACGGCGAGTCGCTGTTCGCCGAAGCCGTCAAGGACAACGCCATCCACGCCGCCGTCCCGACGGTCTACCTGGCGCCCTACGACGCGGCGGTCGCG
>CAZYRQ010000555.1:0-1724 GCA_964649455.1 uncultured Lentisphaerales bacterium | reverse complement strand
GCTTATCGGCAGCACGTCCAGGGTGAAGCTCAACGGCCACACGCTCGGCATCCGCGCCCGCCGCCACGCCCTCGGCGTAAACGAGACCGCCCAGGTCATTCCCGGCGGCACCGAGGAAATCCCCGGAAGAATCGTCTGGCTGCCGGGCTCGACATTAATCTTCCTCCGCTAGCATCCCATAAGCCTGCCCACGGGCGGGCACGCGCCCAACCACGCGTATTTACCGGATTTTTCTGGATCGGATTTTTCTGTCGGCTTTGGTCTTGTGCCAATTGCATGCTTGTAGTAGAATATTTGGCCGTCTTTCGATTCACCCCTTGTCGCCATATAGGACAGAAGCATGAGAAAACAAGCTGTCGCGATGCTGGTCGCGACAATGACCTCCGCCATTTCAATGGCGGCGCCGCTTTACAGGGCGGAAATTGCCGTTTCAGCGTCTTCCCTCGTAGCCGGAGTGGAACTTGCGGACTTCCCGGTCCTCGTCCGGATCTCCGAAAGCCGCATCCAGGGGTTCTCCTATGCGCTGTGCGCCCCGGGAGGAGCGGACATCTCGTTTTCGTCCGACGAAAGCGGCAACAACCGTCTCCCCTTCGAGATCGACACCTGGAATCCCGACGGCGAGTCCCTGGTGTGGGTGAAGATCCCGTCGCTGGCCAACGGCACGAAGTTCTACCTCGCCTTCAGCGACACCAGTCCCGCCGCCAACACACCCGCCTCAACCTGGAAGGCAGACTACAGTGGTGTCTGGCATATGCGCGAGGCCGCGGGCACCTGCACCAATTCAACCGCCTACGGGGCAACCTACAACGCCGTCCCCATGGGAAATACCGCCAACTCGGTGGTCTTCGCCGGCGGTGCCGTCGGCGCCGGGCGCACCACCGCGACGGCCGCTGCAAAAGGGTACCTTTCCGTCGCCAACTACAACGCTATCGCCTACGGTGACACTTTCACGGTTTCCGGATGGGTGCGCCTGACCGGCTGCACAGCCTATCCACGCCTCTTCTCGCGCAAGAACAGCTACACAGATGCCAACGGCTGGGAAATCGAGATGAGCAGCGGCAGCACGGTGAATTTCGCCGCGCGCGGCGCGTCCGCCACGTCTGCCTCCGGGGCGCTGCCGCAAACGAAGGACAACTGGGTACATGTCGCTCTCGTCTACAACGGGACTTCGCTGACCGTGTACGGCAACGGCGCCAAGGTATCGAGCACCACCTCGATCTCACCGGCAACCGACAACGGACTTCCGATGTCGATCGGCTGTAATGCCAATGGCAGCGAAACCTACGCCCAGGGCGCATTTGACGAATGCCGCCTGATGGACGGCTCGGCTTCGGCCGACTGGGTGGCCGCCGAATACAACCAAGTCGCCAACGCTGCCTTCCTCGTCTACGGCGAAGCCTCGATGATCGGCGGCGACACGACCCTGCGCGTCACCGGATCGCCGGACAACATCGGTTCGCCGAACCCGGGATATGGGATCGTGACAGGGCTCTCGAACGGCGTCGCCATGACACTATCGGTCGCGGTAACGGAGATTACCGAGCCGGAGAGCACCGTCGTGAAGAACCTTGCGGGCTGGGAGCTATACTCCATCGATGCCGAGACCATGGCAAAAACGCTCGTCCGCTCGTCCGCCGCCAATCCTGCAGCGGGCGAGACCTTCGCGCAATGCAACTACGTGCATGACGGCTTCGGAGAGATCAACTGGCTATGGCGGATACGCG
>CAZYRQ010000554.1:0-1733 GCA_964649455.1 uncultured Lentisphaerales bacterium | reverse complement strand
GCCAGGCGCCCGACACGGAGCGCCTGCGCCGCACCCACCGCTCCGTCGCCTGGGCAGCCGGCCTGGCGGCCCTGCTGCTGGCCGGCGTGCATCACGGGATCCTGGGTGCGATTCCGCGCCGCGGCGCCGCGGCGACCGGCGAAAGGAGCCGCGAGGCATGATCGCGCTTCATCAGCCGGCCCTGCTGCTCCTGCTCCTGCCCGCCCTGGGCGCGCTCTGGCTCTGGCGGCTGCCCGGACGCTATCTCACACCGTTGCGCGTGCTGGTCTATGGGCTCGCGATTCTCGCGCTGGCCGAGCCGCACCTCATGCGGCGCCGCGGTGGCGGCACCCTCGTGGTCGCCGCCGACCGCAGCGCCTCGCTGCCCGCCGGGTCGGCCGCCCGTCAGGAGAGCCTGATCCGCGCCGTGCAGTCGCACCGGCGCGCGGACGACCGCGTCGGCGTCGTCACCTTCGCCGCGCGAGCGGCCATCGAGCATCCGCCGCAAGCCTCCGCGTTTGGTGGTTTCGCTGCCGAGCACGACCTCGACGCCTCGAATCTCGCGGAGGCCCTGCAGGCGGCACTGGCGCTGATTCCCGCGCAGAGCGCCGGACGCATCCTGCTGCTGACCGACGGCCGTTACACGGGTGCCGATCCGCGCGGGGCGGCGGGCGCGGCGGCGGCGCGCGGCATCGCGATCGACTACCGCCTGCTGGCGCGCGGCACGGCGGGCGACCTGGCCATCGAGCGCATCGAGGCCCCGCAGGAACGGCGCCCGGGAGAGGCCCTGCTGGCGACGGCCTGGATCGACTCGCCGACCGACCAGACGATCACCTATGCCCTGCGCCGCGGCGCGGTGATCGTGGCGCAGGGCAGCCGGCCCGTGCCGCGCGGTATCTCCCCGCTCGTCTTCCGCGACCGTCCCGCCGACCTTCCGGGCGCCGTGCAGGGCTATCTCCTCACCGTGTCCGGCGACGGCGGCGACGATCCGGTCGCCGAGAACAACCGCGCCCGCTTTCTCGTCAGCACCGCCGGTGACAAGCCGCTGCTGTGCGTGCCCGCCTCGGCGGCGTCCCGTCTGCCGGGTCTCCTCGCCTCCGGCGGCCGAGCGGTGCGCGTCTGCGCGCCGCACGAACTCGACGGGCGCCTCGAGTCGCTGGCCGGCTACGCGGGGCTGGTCATCGAGAACACGCGCGCCGATCAGATCGGACCGGCGGCCCTTCAGACGGTCGCGGCGTGGGTGCGGCATGCCGGGGCGGGCCTGCTGATGACCGGCGGGCGCAATGCCTTCGGTGTCGGCGGCTACTACCGGTCGGCCCTCGAGCCGGTGCTGCCCGTCTCGATGGAACTGCGCCGCGAGCACCGCAAGTTCGCGATGTCGATCGTGGTCGCGCTGGACCGTTCGGGCAGCATGGCGATGACGGTGCCGGGAGGACGCACCAAGATGGATCTGGCCAACCTTGGAACGGCCGAGATCCTGCACCTGCTGGGCGACCAGGACGAAATGGCCGTCATCGCCGTCGACAGCCAGGCGCATGTCGTGCTGCCGCGGATGCCGGCCGACGCGATGCGCGGCCAGGAGCACCGCATCCTGGGCATCCAGTCGATGGGCGGCGGCATCTTCGTCTACGAGGCGCTCAAGGCCGCGGCCGCGCAACTCGCCGGCACGGCGGCGGGCGTCCGGCACATCCTCCTCTTTGCCGACGCCTCCGACTCCGAGGAGCCGGGCGCCTACCGGTCGCTGCTGGCCGCCA
>CAZYRQ010000553.1:0-1735 GCA_964649455.1 uncultured Lentisphaerales bacterium | reverse complement strand
TCTTCGGCACGGGCGACCTGGCGGCCTTCACGCTGGCCGGCGAGCCGGTCTGGCGACAGCATCTGGGCGCCGAGTCGATCGACTACGGGCACGCCTCTTCGCCGGTGCTGGCCGGCGGGCTGCTGGTGATCGCGGGAGACCGCGCGGAAGGCGGGGTCGTGAAGGCGCTCGACCCAGCGACGGGCGCACCGCGCTGGGCGCTGGCGCGCGACGGGATCGGCCCCTCGTGGAGCACCCCCGTCGCGATTCCGGACGCCGGATTGCTGCTGCATGCGCCGTATGTGACCACGATGCACCGTGTGACGGATGGCCGCGAGCTGTGGCGCGTGGACGCGGTGGGCGGCGAGATCGCGCCGTCGCCCGCCTGGGATGCGGGCCGTTTCTATGTGGCGCAGGAGTATGCGCGGGTCGTGGCCTATGCGGCCGCCGGCACCAACGCGCCATCGCCGCTCTGGGAGCATCTTGAACACCTGCCCAACGTGGCCAGTCCGGTGGCCCGCGACGGGCGGCTCTGGGTCGTGACGCAGGGCGGCGAGGCAGTCTGCCTCGACGGAACAACCGGCGCGCCGCTCTGGGAACACACCTTTGAAGAGGGGTTCTACGCCTCGCCGATCATCGGCGGCGGACATCTCTATCTGGTCGACCGCCGGGGCACCGTCCACATTCTGGAGACTGGGCGCGCCTTCAAGCCGGTGGCCACGCTTCCGCTGGGCGAGCCCGCCGACGCCACGCCGGCGCCGGGCGAGGGGTGCTTGATCTTCCGCACATCCGAGAGCCTGCTGTGCGTGGGAGAAGCGTCGGCACCGGGAGAATGACCATGAAGGCCGTTGCGGAACCCCTGCCGCTCGACTACACGGTGGAGCCCCGGATCCTCCGCCACGGCTATGACCGCCGAACCTGCTGGGTGCAGTCGCGGTGCGGCACGATGCCCGGTGGCCGTGCCGTGCGGACCACACAGAAGCTCCGCCTTTCCGGCAGCGACATCTTTTCGGGCATCCATTCGATGCACAGCGATGATTTCGGCGGCACCTGGAGCGAGCCGGTGGCGCAACCCGGTTTGGCGCGGCGTGCGAATCCCGACGGCACCGAGGATTGCCCCTGCGACGCGACGCCGGCCTGGCATGCGCGCAGCGGCCGACTGCTGCTGACCGGTCATCTCGCCCGCTACCGGGACGACGAACTGGTGCCCGGCATCCGTCCGCGCGCCGCTCTTCATGGCGCAGGTCGATCCCGAACGCCTCTGCCTGATCCGGGCGACGGAACGGCGCGTCGTGCCCGAGCGCGGCGCCCGGCGGGGCAATTTCGGGGTCTGCACCGCCTCGCCCGCCGAGAGCTGGGTGGTGGTCAGCGAGTGGATGCAGACCACGGGCCCCGACAATCACGACTGCACCGTCTGCGAACGCTATGGCAGCGACAATGCCTTCTTCCTCTCGCGCATCCGGTGGATCCGCCCCGGCGGATCCGCGTGACCGGCGCCCGGGTGCGTGTGGAGGCGGAGCAGGCCGACCGCATCGTGGCGCTGGGGGATGTCGGCCGCCGCTTCGAGACGGTTGACCGGGACTGGATCGAGGTGAAGGCGCCGGTCGATGCCCGCTACATCCGGTTCGAAGGCTGGGGACGCGGCGAGAAACGCGCCTGGACGCAGCCGTTCATTGTCCAGGGCGCGGTCCAGGGCGCCGCCCCAGCGGTTCCAAATCACCCCATTCTTCGAGATGAAGAGTGGCAGGGGAGCGCG
>CAZYRQ010000552.1:0-1746 GCA_964649455.1 uncultured Lentisphaerales bacterium | reverse complement strand
GGTCAGCGCCGCGATGACCGGCGCGAAGAGCGAGCTGACCAGCGACATGACCGTGATCAGCGTGTTGATCGAGGGGCCGGCCGTGTCCTTGAAGGGGTCGCCGACCGTGTCGCCGACCACCGCCGCCTTGTGGGCGTCGGAGCCGGGGCCGCCGTGGTGTCCGGCCTCGACGTACTTCTTGCCGTTGTCCCAGAGGCCGCCGGCGTTGGACATGAAGAGCGCGAAGATGACCCCCGTGAAGATCGAGCCGCCGAGGAAGCCGCCCAGCGCGTCGGTGCCCAGCAGCAGGCCGACGGCCAGCGGGACGATCACGGCGATGACGGCCGGCAGGATCAGCGACGAGAGCGCGCCGGCGGAGGCGATCGAGACGCAGCGCGCGTAGTCGGGCAGCTCGGTGCCCTTGAGGATGCCTGGCTTGGCGCGGAACTGGGCGCGGATCTCCTCGATCATCAGGAAGGCGTTCTTGGTGACCGCCAGCATCAGCAGGGCCGAGAAGACCGGCGGACAGGTCGCGCCGAGCAGCACGCCGGCCAGCACCATGGGGTTCTGGAGATCGATGTTCAGCGGGATGTCCAGCGCGGCGAGAATCTCGCCGTAGGCGGCGAAGAGCGCCAGCACCGTGAGAGCCGCCGCGCTGATGGCGAAGCCCTTGGTGATCGCCTTGGCCGTGTTGCCGGCGGAATCGAGCGTGTCGCAGCGCTCGACCACCTCGTGCCCCATGTCCGACATCTCCGCGATGCCCTTTGCGTTGTCGACGATCGGCCCGTAGGCGTCGGCCGAGACGATGACGCTGGTGATCGAGAGCATGCCGACGGCCGCGATGCCGATGCCGTAGATGCCGCTGATGCCGAAGGCCTCGGCGGAGTAATAGGCGGCCAGCGTCGCGCCCACGATGCCGATGATGCTCGGCAGGATCGAGATCAGACCGTAGCTCAGGCCGGTGATGATCGTGATGGCGGAGCCCGACTTGGACATCGCGGCGACCTGCTGCACGGGGCGGCGCTCGTCGTTGGTGAAGTAGTCGGTGCAGAAGCCGATCAGCACGGCGATCACCAGCCCCGACAGCGTGGCGATCAGCACGCCGGTGTTGAAGCCCCCGAGCACGTTGAGCAGCGTGGCCAGGACAGCGAAGATCACGCAGGTGATGACGGTGCCGTTGTTCAGCGCCGCGCCGGGCTTGCCATTCCGACCGACGCGCACGAACTGGATGCCGATGAAGCTCGCCAGCATGCCGACGGCGCAGAGGACGAGGGGGAACACGACGTAGAAGCGCGGATCCCCGCCGCCCGCGGCCGCCGCCGTCTTCCCCACGCCGACGCCGAGGATCATCGCCGCCACGGCGGAGGCGACGTAGGAGTCGAAGATGTCGGCGCCCATGCCGGCCACGTCGCCGACGTTGTCGCCGACGTTGTCCGCGATCACGGCCGGGTTGCGCGGGTCATCCTCGGGAATGCCGGCCTCGACCTTGCCGACCAGGTCGGCCGCGATGTCGGCCGTCTTGGTGAAGATCCCGCCGCCGGCCTTGGCCAGCAGCGCCATGGCCGACGCGCCCAGCGAGAAGCCGAGGACGATCTCGGGATCGCCCGTCAGCAGGAAGATGGCCGAGATGCCGATCACGGCGGTGCCGACCATGGCCAGGCCGAGCACGGCGCCCGCGTAGAAGGCGACCCGGAAGGCCGGGTTGAGGCCCAGCTTGGCCGCCACGGCCGAGCGCAGATTGGCCCGCACGGCGATGCTCATGCCGAG
>CAZYRQ010000551.1:0-1749 GCA_964649455.1 uncultured Lentisphaerales bacterium | reverse complement strand
CTGGATCGACGAGACGGGCCGGCGTCTGCCCAAGACCTACGGCGCCGATGCGCGCTCGGAACGCTTTGCCGCGCTCGAGGCCGAGATCGCCGCCCGCTGCGGGGCGCCGTATATCGCCAACATCCAGGAGCGCATCGTCGGCCGCCGCTGCTGCTGGCTCGACCGCAACCACCCGAACGAGTACGGCAACCGCCACGTCGCCGACGCCATCGAGCCGGTTCTCGCGCGCCTGCTCGGCGAGCCGCCGCGGCCCGTCCGACGGCCGGATCTGCGGACGCTGCGCGACCTCTGGCTGGAGGCGGTGGCCCTGGCCCCCGACCGGTCGGCCGTCGTGCACGAGGGCCGCCGGCTGACCTTCGGCGAGGCCGATCTCCTCGTGCGCCGCCTGGCCGCCGGCCTCGTCGCGCGCACGGGGAAACCGCAGCCGCGGGTGGCGGTCTTTCTGCCCAATGGTCTTGAGTATTTCATCCTGTACTGGGCCATCGCCCGGCTCGGCGGCACGATCATCCCCCTCAACACGCTGCTGAAGGCCGAGAGCCTGGCGGGGATCTTCCGCACCGTGCGCCCCGACCTGCTCGTCGTGCGCGGCAGCGCCGACCGCGAGCCCCTGGCGGCCCTCGCCCAGGCGCCCGTCCCGGCGACGGTGCGGCTGGTGGCCGAGGCCGGCGGCGCCGATCCCGGCTGGATCTCGCTGGGCCTCGACGCGCCGCTGCCCGGAACGGCCATCGACGACACGTCGCCGGCGATCATCATGCACACCTCCGGCACGACGTCGACCCCCAAGGGCGCCGTGATGCGCCACCGCGACCTGATGTTCAACGTGATGACGGCGATCAACGCGCACCAGTTCAACGTCCGCGACGTGCATCTGCTCGTCAATCCGATGTTCCACTGCACGGCCCTCTACAGCTCGCTGCCCACCGCCGCCTACACCCGCACGCCGGTGGTGATCACCGCCGCGACCGACGCCGCGCCGCTCATGGATCTCGTGCGCCGCGAAAGTGTCACGACCTTCCTGAGCGTGCCACCGCTCTTCCAGCGCATCGCAGCCCTGCCCGAAGCCGCGGGCGCGGCCCCGGACTCCCTCCGGCTGATGGCCTACGCAGGCAGCCTGATGCCGGCCGCGACCATCCGGGCGCTGCGGCAGCGCTACCCCGGTGTCGCGCTGCACAACTTCTTCGGCCTGACCGAGACGATCAGCATGACGCATGTGCTGCCCGGCGACGAGGCCGACGCGCGGCCCGACTCGATCGGACGGTTGCTGCCGTTCGTCGAGGCGCAGGTGGTCGATCCCGCCACGCGAACCACCCTGCCGCCCGGCCAGGTGGGCGAGCTGCTCTTCGCGCGCGAGGTGGTGATTCCCGGCTACGCGGAGCAGCCCGGCAAGCTGGAGGAGTCGCTGGTCGTCATCGACGGGCGCGAGTGGTTCCGGACCGGCGACCTGGCCAGCGTGGACGAGGAGGGCTACTTCTTCATCAAGGGGCGCAGCAAGGAGATGATCATCGTCGGGGGCGAGAACGTCTACGCCGCCGAGGTCGAGAGCGTGCTGCTGGCGCATCCCGGCGTCGCCGAGGCCGCGGTCAAGGGCGCGGCGGCTACCGGCGTGCGCGCGGCGCTGGGCGAGGTGGTTCGCGCGTTCGTGGTCGCGCGCGACCCGGCGCTGACGGAGAAGGCGCTGCGCGGCTGGTGCTTCGCGCGCCTGGCCAGCTTCAAGGTGCCGGTGGAGATCGCGTTCCGCGACGCCCTGCC
>CAZYRQ010000550.1:0-1750 GCA_964649455.1 uncultured Lentisphaerales bacterium | reverse complement strand
GGCCTGGTCGAGGCGGGGTGCGAGAACCTGCGCGCGCACATCGGCATCATCCGGCACAGCGGGGTGCGACCGGTCGTCTGCCTGAACGCCTTCGGCAGCGACACGGCCGCGGAGCAGGTGGCGGTGCGCCGCGCGGCGGAGGCCGCGGGCGCGCGTTTTGCCGTCTCGGACCACTGGCGAAAGGGCGGTGCGGGCGCGCGCGACCTGGCCGAGGCCGTGGTGGAGGCCTGCACCGAGCGCGGCGCATTCCGGTTCCTGTCGCCGTTGGAGGAGCCGCTGGGGCGGCGCATCGAGACCCTCGCCCGCGAGATCTACGGGGCCGACGGCGTCAGTTATACCGAGGAGGCGCGCGCACGGTTGTCGGCGCTGGAGGCTGATCCGGCCACGGCCGGACTGCCGGTCTGCATGGCCAAGACGCAGTACAGCCTGTCGCACGATCCGACTCGGGTCGGGCGTCCGCGCGGCTGGACGCTGCCGATCCGCGACATGCTGAGCTATTGCGGGGCGGGCTGGATCGTGCCGGTGGCCGGCGACATCAAGCTCATGCCCGGCACGACCTCCGATCCCAACTTCCGCCGCATCACGGTGGATCCGGCCACCGGGGTGGTGACGGGAATCAATTGAGGAAGAATCCGGGGCGCCACAGGGCACGCGCGGCAGGCGCATGATAAGGGGGCGGAAAATATAACGCAGAGGCGCCGAGCCGCAGAGGAGAAGGGGTGCGGCAGAGAGGTGGGGCGACGGCGTCCCGCCTACCATGCAGGAGCATGCAGGCTTGCCCGGAACGTCTTGCCGGCAACGTTCCGCGCTCGTGCCCGCTCATCACGCGCACCCCCACGCACCCTTGTGGCCAACCGATGACCCCAGGACGCAGGCCCGGCCTGATGGTTCCGGACTAGAACTCTGTCCTACCGTCCGATGCGCGTGATCCGTTCGGCCAGATAGCGGCGGCGGAGCGCATCGACTTCGTGCGCCAGGCCCTTCCAGCGCGGCAGTGCCTCGGCATAGACCTGGGCGACCTCCGCCTCGTCCATGTCGGCCTTGACCCGCGCGGCATAGGCATCGAGTTCCTGCTCCAGCGGCGCGAGGCACGCGGTGTAGAAGTCAGGATCGCCGATCTCGGGATCCTTCCAGCACTGGAAGAGGTTCTCCCGGATGTTGGGATCGCGCGGAACCTGCTTATACGAGCGGTACGTCGTGAAGATGATCTCCCGCCGGATCGCGTTCAGTTGTGCCGGCGTCAGCGTGAAGCGGAGGTTGCCCCAGGCGGAGGCGGAGTGGATGCCCTGGCTGCCGCCCCAGGAGAAGCCACCGGCCGGTGTCCAGGCGAGGCAGTCGAAGCGCCAGTCCGTGCCGTCTGCAGGCAGCTTGTTGTAGAAGTTGTTCCAGGCAAAGAACAGGTGCAGGACATAGTCCGTCTCCGTGAATTCCGTTTCGGAATGGAACGAGATCCGGGGCTGCTGCCTGTCGAGCCGCGTGGCGTCCCGGTTGTTGTAGGTGGTGTGGAACAGGAACGTGACGCCGGAAACGGGATCGGAGCCGAGACAGGAGTACGGCTGGTTGACGCCGGGTGCGAAATACATCTCCGTGCCGATGCCGCGGGCAAAGCCCTGCTCGATCGCGCGCGCGTTGGCGTCCTCAGCGCGCAGGAAGAGGTGGACGCCGTAGCGGTCGCAGAGCGCCGTCAGCTCCAGTGTGTTGACCGGTTTGGCGTCCTTGTCGATCTTCACGTTTCGCTCGCCCGTGGCGA
>CAZYRQ010000549.1:0-1752 GCA_964649455.1 uncultured Lentisphaerales bacterium | reverse complement strand
GGTTTGGTCGTGAAGTCGACGACCATGCGCTTGTAGAAGTCGTCGATGCGCTTGACGACGCCGAACCCCCAGGTCTTATCAAGGCAGAGGGCTCCCGGCGCGCAGCTCTCGAGGAAGCCGAGGCGCCGGAGCGATTCCAGCGGCGCGACCTCGCCGAAGGCCACGCTGTCCACGCAGGCGTTCCAGACGCGGTCCTGGCTGGCCTTCTTCAGCACCGACCTGCAGGTCTCGCCGAAGGCGCGGATGTCGCTGCGCCAGGTGGCCAGCAGCGACAGGAGCTTGACGAGCGCCGGGCGGTCGCCCAGCTCGACGAGCTTGCCGAGGGCCATCTGCGACCAGGCGTCGGCGAGCTTGGCGTGGGGGGATTGCTTCAGGTAGCGCAGGGTGGTCAGGACGGAGTCGATGGGGACCGGCTGCACCTCGAGGTCATTCAGAAAACGCTCTTCCAGCCTGGCCAGCTCGTCTTGCACGCTCGCGTCCATCGAAGTCACTTTCCCTGGAGTCAAAGCCAGTAATTTACCAGAATCGTTACCGTCGGCAAAGGATATACTCCGTTCCCTTTGCCTTTGCCTTTGTGGCAGCCATTCTCAATATGGCGTCCTCCTCCGGTCGGGACGGAGCCCGATCCTCCAGTTCCCTAGAATAACCTTTGTTTTCAATGATGGAGGGACGACCTTCGTGTCTACCGGCGTCTGAAAAGAGGCCAGATTGAGAATTGGTGGAAACCTGCCCGCCGTCTTGAAACGGAGCCGCGTCAGGTGCTATCCTGCTGTCGATGCGCATCTCCGTCATCACGCCAAGCTACAACACGGGCGCCTACATCGAGGCCACGCTGAAAAGCGTCCTGATGCAGCGCGAAGCCGGTGGGTTCGAGCTGGAGTACATCGTCGTCGACGGCGGCAGCACCGATGGAACGGGGGCAATCCTCGAACGCTACCGTTCCACGCTGGCGCAGCTCGTCATCGAGCCCGACCATGGGCCGGCCTCGGCCATCAACAAGGGCCTGCGGCGCGCCACCGGCGACATCCTAGCCTGGCTCAACGCGGACGACAGCTACCATCCCGGCGCCCTGGCGCGCGTGGCGGACGTCTTCCGCCGGCAGCCGGCACGCGCCCTCTGCTTCGGCCGCTGCCGCATCGTCGACGAGGAGGGGCGCGAGATCCGGCGGGGCATCACCCGGTTCAAGGAGCTCTTTTTCCCCTTCTCCTGCCGTCCCCTGATCCAGACGATCAACTACGTCTCGCAGCCGGCGCTCTTCTTCACGCGGCGGGCCTGGCAACAGGCGGGTGCGTTGCGGGAAGATCTGCGTGCGGCTTTCGACTACGAGTTGCTGCTGCGCCTCTGGCGCCAGGGCGGGGCCGTGCATCTGGACGGGGCCCCGCTGGCCGACTTCCGCTGGCATCCGGGCTCGATCAGCGGCCGGAACTTCGAACAGCAGTTCCGTGAGGAGTGGGAGGCCGCCGCGGCCGATGCCGGCCGGTTCGCGCCGCAGACCCTGGCGCATGCGGTCGTGCGGCGCGGGATCGTCGCCAGCTACCGCTGCCTGGCGCGACGCCGGCAGGCTCGCGGGGGTGGCACGGCATGACACCGCGCGCCGAATGGCACCTGGGCATCAACACGCTCTTTCTCATCCCCGGGAGGGTAGGGGGATCGGAACGCTATTTCATGGAGACGCTGCGGGCACTCCTGCCGCTGCATCCGGGCCCCTGCACCCTCTTCACCAACCGCGAGAACGAGGCCGGCCTGCGGGAG
>CAZYRQ010000548.1:0-1756 GCA_964649455.1 uncultured Lentisphaerales bacterium | reverse complement strand
CGGCACGCTCAACGGCAGCGCCGACAACCTCGCGGTGCTCAATCCCCGTCCCGGCCGGCTCTACCGGTTCATCGCCGAGGGCGGCTGGATCAAGCTGCGCGCCGACCTGCCCGAGGTCGCCGCGCTGCCGGCCTCGCACCTCGGCCTCGAAGGCGCACGCCTGAACGGCCAGGTGCTCAATGCCGGCGGCGACGGCAATCCCGACGTCTTCTTCTGCTGGGACACGGGCGACCGCGGCACGGGAAGCACCGGCGCCTGGGCGCATGTCGATTTCGCGGGCCGGGATTGGGGAACGGGCGCCGTGTTTTCCAACCAGGTCTCCGGCCTCCTCTCCGGCAGCAACTACGCCTACCGCTGCTTCGCGACCAACGCGTACGGCATCGGCTGGTCGGCGACGGCCGCAACCTTCCGCCCGCTCTGCCTCGCATCGATCGAGAACCGGGGCGCCGTCATGACCGGCGCGACCACCGCCCTGCTGCGGGGCGCCGTGACGGACACGGGCGGGGAGACGCCCGCGGTCTGGTTCCAGTACTGGCTGGCCGGCGATGCCGCGACAAACACGGTCAACGTCGGGACGCAGGCGGGCGCCTGCAGCACGACGGTCGGCGACCTGACGGCCGATGCGACCTACGGGTACCGGCTGGCGGCCTCGAACCTTGCCGGCACCGTCTGGTCGGAGACCCTGGGCTTCACGGCAGCGACCAACAACGTCAACACCTTCACGGGAGTTT
Organism: uncultured Lentisphaerales bacterium; assembly: GCA_964649455.1. Classification (GTDB taxonomy): domain Bacteria; phylum Verrucomicrobiota; class Kiritimatiellia; order RFP12; family JAAYLN01; genus JAAYLN01. The sequence continues at coordinate 1,025 of CAZYRQ010000548.1, read as the reverse complement.
CCGGCGGCGCGTGGGAGACGGCGGCGAACTGGTCGCTGCAGAGCGTGCCGGCCGCCAGCCACACGGTGGTGATTCCGAACGGCAAGACCGTGACGCTCGCCGGCGAAGGGGTCGCGGGCGCCTTGCAGATCGCGCCGGGCGCCGTGCTCTCCGTCGGCGGCGCCACCACGACCATCGACTGGCGGGCGCCGCTGGATCCGGCGCGCACCGCGCCGGTCGGCCTGCAGGTGGGCGGCGACGCCCTGGTGGGCGGCAACCTGGCGATCGGCGGCCTCAACCAGGCCTGCGCCAGCTATCTGACGGTGGGCGGCAACCTCACCTTCAGCAACACGCTCGCGGCGGCCCAGCATGCGCGCCTGGCGATCTACGCCGGGCCGGTTGACGGCACCCCGTCCGGGTTCCAGGCCGGCGGCGCGCAGGTGACCGTGGGCGGAAAGACGGCGCTGAAGAACGCCTGGATCTATCCCTACTGCCATCAGCTCTCCGGCGGACCGGTGGTCTTCAGTCTGCAGGATGTCGCGATCGCCTCCGATTCGGGCTTCAATGCCACCGGTCGCGGCTATGCTCTGGTGGGTGGCGTCTACTACGGACCGGGCGCGCCGGCGGCGGTTGCCACGGGCGGCAGCCATGGCGGCCTGGGCGGCAATGCCGCCTTCAACTCCACCTACGGTTATGCCTATGCACCTTTCATTCCGGGATCGCCCGGCAGGTTGACCAAGGCGGATCCCCGCGGCAACGGCGGCGGCGCCATCCGCATCGGCGCCCGTTGCGTCGCACTCGACGGCAAGCTGCTGGCGGAAGGCGCCAACGACGAGAACATGAACTACGGCGCGGGTTCGGGGGGCGGCATCTGGGTCACCTGCTCCAATCTCGTTGCTGGCGCGAACGCCGCGATGCGCGCGGTGGGCGGCAATGCCACCCAGCATGGATCCTGCGGCGCCGGCGGCGGCGGACGGGTGGCCGTCATGACCGACACGCCGACCGCGGAGCAGATCGCGAGCCTCTATGCGACGGGCATCTGCTCG
>CAZYRQ010000547.1:0-1761 GCA_964649455.1 uncultured Lentisphaerales bacterium | reverse complement strand
GCCGGCATGGCGCGGGCCGCCTCGCCCTTTGCCGTGACGGCTTCGGTGAGCCGGGCGGACGGTGCTTCCGAACTGCAGCTCGCGGTGCAGGTGCCGGATGGACATTATCTCTATGCGGATGTCTGGTCGGTTCGGCTGGACGGCGCCGACGCCACGCCGCTGGCGCCGATCCCCGTCAAGCGCGTTTTCGATCCACTGCTGAATGCCGACCGCGAGGTCTTCAGCGGCAGTTTCACCACGCGCTATGCCCTCGCCGCCAGCCCGGGAAACGTCACGGTGGGACTTCAGGGCTGTTCCGAGACCATCTGCTTCGCCCCCGAGACGCACGCCTTCGTCTGGTCGGACGGCGAGATCCGCCCCGTGTCGCCATCGGCGCCGGATACGGCAGGCGACGGAACGGAAGCGGCGTGGCGGCAAGGGCTGCGGATCACGGCCTCGGCCTCAGGCTACATGCAGCCGGAAGCCTTCCTGGCCTTTCTGGCCGAGGGCGGGCAGAGGCCCGGAACCCGCGCGCAACCCGTCTCGGGCTTCGCGGCCTTCACCCGCGATCCGGCGCAGTTCCTGCGGGCGCGGGGCTGGTGGCTGACCGCGCTGCTGATTGTCGTGGGCGGCTTGCTGCTGAACCTCACCCCCTGCGTGCTGCCGATGATCCCGATCAACCTGGCGATCATCGGGGCCGGCGCGCAGAACGGCTCGCGCGGCCGGGGTTTCCTGCTGGGGGGAATCTACGGGCTCGGCATGGCGCTGGCCTACGGCGTGCTGGGACTGTCCGTCGTGGCCACGGGCGGCTTCTTCGGCACGCTGCAGTCGTCGCCCGTGTTCAACCTGGTGATCGGCGTGATTTTTGTCGGCCTGGCGCTGGCGCTCTTCGATGTCTTCCCGATCGACTTCACCCGCTTCCAGGGTGCGACAGGCCCCTCGAACCGCGGCGCCTGGCTCGCGCTCTCGATGGGCGCCATGGCGGCGCTGCTGGCCGGCGCCTGCGTCGCGCCCGTGGTGATCGCCGTGCTGCTGCTGGCGGGACGCCTCCATGGCGAGGGCGTGCCGGGCGCCCTGCTGCTGCCCTTCCTGCTGGGCGTCGGCATGGCGCTGCCCTGGCCCTTCGCCGGCGCCGGACTCGCCTTCCTGCCCAAACCCGGCGGCTGGATGAAGATCGTCAAGAACGCCTTCGGCATCGGCGTGCTCCTGATGGCGTGCTACTATGGGCGCCTGGCCTGGCAGGGTTTCCGGCCCGTGGCCGCGCCGGCGGGGGACGGAATCGCCGCGGGCGACCGCGCGGCCTGGAACGCGCGCCTGGCCGAGGCGCGCGCGACCGGCAAGCCTGTGCTGCTCGACTTCTGGGCCACCTGGTGCAAGAACTGCCATGCGATGTCGCGGACGACCCTGCGCGATCCGGCCGTCGTGGAGACGCTCAAGGGGTTTGTGTTCCTGCCGGTGCAGGCCGAGACGCCCGCCGAGGAGCCGGCACGCGGCCACCTGCAGGCGCTGGGCGTCTCCGGACTGCCGACCTATCTGATCCTGCAGCCCGTCGTCAGATAGGCTCCGTTCCGTTGTCGGCTGGCTCTGGCCGCAGCGCCAGGCGGGAAGCGCGGGGTCGGCAAAGGCCCGTTCCCCGACCTTGTGCCCCGCCCCCGCCTACGCCTGCACCATGCGCTCGACGGCTCGCAGGGCGGCGAGGCGCGTGGGTTCGGGCACGCTGACGACAGGCTTCAGGTCCTCCAGCGACCAGAGCACCTTCTCGAGCGTGATGCGTTTCATGTT
>CAZYRQ010000546.1:0-1761 GCA_964649455.1 uncultured Lentisphaerales bacterium | reverse complement strand
ACGACACCAAGGTCACGGATCTGCTGATCGCCTGCGCGGAGGCGGCGCTGGCGGGGCGCGAGACCGGCGGACTCCTCGCGGAGGTCGTCGAACGCTACGCGGAGATCCAGCAAGGGCTGGGTCTCGATGCCGCGGTTGTCGGCCGGATCGAGGCGAACCTGCGTGAGCGGCTCGCGGGCGACCGCTCCCATCCCGGCCGGTTCAAGGATCTGCTCAAGGCGGCGGGGGAGGATTTCTCGGCCATGCTGGTCGCGGAGGCGCTCAAGGCCCGCGGCGCCGCCGCATGCTACATGCATCCCGCCGAAGCCGGCATGCTGCTCGAGGGCGAGGCCGGCAACGCCACGCTCTGCGACGAGTCCTACGCGCGGCTGGCCGCGTCGCTGGGCCGGGAACTGGCCGCGCAGGCGCAGGCAATCGTCGTCTTCCCCGGGTTCTTCGGCGTGACGCGCGACGGCGCCGTGGCCACCTTCCCGCGCGGCGGTTCCGACATCACGGGGGCGATCCTCGCCGCCGCGCTCAAGGCCGACTGCTACGAGAACTTCACGGACGTCGACACGGTCTACGCGGTCGATCCGCGCCTCGTGCCGGAGGTCCGCCACGGCATCCGCGAGATGACCTACCGCGAGATGCGCGAGCTCTCCTACGCGGGCTTCGGGGTCTTCCACGACGAGGCCGTCGTGCCGGCCTTCCGCGCCGGCATCCCGATCAACATCCGCAACACCAACCATCCCGAACTGCCCGGCACGCGCGTGCTGCCGCAGCGCGAGGCCGCCACCTGCTCGGTCGTCGGCATCGCCAGCGACACCGGCTTCGTCGCCCTCTACGTGGACAAGTACATGATGAACCGCGAGGTCGGTTTCGGGCGGCGCCTGCTGCAGATCCTGGAGGACGAGGGCGTCTCGTTCGAGCACATGCCCTCGGGCATCGACAACGTCTCGGTGGTCATCCGCGCCTCGCGCTTCGACGCGGCGCGCGAGGCGCGCGTCGTGGCGCGGATCCAGGCGGAGCTCAAGCCCGACGCGGTGCTCGTCGAGCGCGACCACGCGCTGATCATGGTCGTCGGCGAGGGGATGCAGTACGCGGTCGGCATGGCCGCCCGCGCGACGCAGGCGCTGGCCGCCGCCGGCGTGAACATCGAGATGATCAACCAGGGCGCCTCGGAGATCAGCATGATGTTCGGGGTGCGCTCGCCCGACCGCGACCGCGCGGTGCGGGCGCTCTACCAGGCCTTCTTCGCATGAGCGGCGGGACACGGGGAGCACGGGCGGCCGCCGCGGACCGGCCGCCGCCGGTGGACATCCGCCAGGTGCGGCGCTGGCTGGAGGAGGGCGCGCGCGTGGCGCTCTACGTGCGGCATGCCGAGCGCCCGCCGATCGCCGCCGGGGATCCGACCTTCGGCGCGTCGCTGGCCCTCACGCCGGCGGGCGAGCGGAGCGCGCGGGCGCTGGGCGAGGCGCTGCGGGGCGGCTTCCGCGAGGCGCGTCTGATGGCCTCGCCCATGGAGCGCACCCGGCGCACCGCGCGGCTGATCGCCGATGGCGCCGGCGCGGCCGGCACGCCCGTCGAGGATGCCCCGGCCATCGGCGTGGGCAACGTCTTCACCGACGCGGCCGCCGCCCACCGCGAGATGGAGCGCGTCGGCGTGATGGACTACATGCTCGGCTACCTGGCCGACGGCGAGGCGCCCCACGCGCGGTCGGTTTGCGAGGCGACGCGCCTGGCTGTCGGCTGGATCCGCGAGGCCGCGACGGCGCCGTTCAC
>CAZYRQ010000545.1:0-1768 GCA_964649455.1 uncultured Lentisphaerales bacterium | reverse complement strand
CGGCGCCCGCGTCGCAGAGCACCTCGGCGACGGCGCTGCCCATGCCGCCCTGGAGTTGGTGCTCCTCGACGGTGATGATGGCCCCCGTCTCCGCCGCCGCGCGGAGAATGGCGCGCCGGTCGATGGGCTTGACGGTGTGGAGGCTCTCCACCCGGCACTGGATCCCCTTGCGCCGCAGCGCTTCGACCGCCGGCATCACCTGGTTGCCGATGGTGCCCGTAAAGAAGACCGTCGCGTCGCGCCCCTCGCACACGCGCAAGGCGCGCCCCAGCTTGAACCGGATCTTTCCGGCATGCACCGGCGGCTCCTGCTTGTAGCCGCAGCGGTAGAAGAAGGGCCCCTCGTGGGCCAGCATGGCATGCACGCCGGCCTCGGCCTCGGCGAAGTCGCAGGGACAGAAGACCACCATGTTCGGCAGCGCGCGCAGGATGGCGAGATCCTCCGTCGCCTGGTGGCTGACGCCCAGCGGCCCGTAGGCCAGGCCCGCGCCGATGATCACGATCTTGACGTTGGCGTTGTGGTAGCAGACGTCGTTGCGGATCTGCTCCAGGCAGCGCAGCGTGGGGAAGTTGGCGATGCTGTAGGTGATGGCGATGTTGCCCTCCATCGCCACGCCGCAGGCGACGCCGGTCATGTTCTGCTCGGCCACGCCGCAGTTGTACCAGCGGTCGGGAAAGGCCTCGCGGAACGGCTCGATCTCGCCGTAGCCGATGTCCGCCAGGATCATCCAGATGCGCGGATCCTGCCGCGCGCACTCGACCAGCACCTTGTTGAACAGCGTCCGCATCTCACGCCTCCCCGATTTCGCCGAGCGCCTGGGCCAGTTGAGCGTCGTTGACCGATCCGTAGTGGCAAGCCACGGTATTCTCCATGAAGCTGACCCCCTTGCCTTTGACCGTGCGGCAGATGATGAAGGAGGGGCGGCCCCGGCGGAGCGGGAGTGTGCCGAAGGCCGCCGCCAGACTCCCGAAGTCGTGGCCGTCGCACACCTTGCAGGCCCAGCCGAAGTCGCGCAACTTCCTGTCGAGCGGTTCGAGGTCGAGCACATCTTCCGACCGCCCGAGGGCCTGGATGCGGTTGTAGTCGACGATGCCGACCAAATTGTCCAGCCGGTTCTGGGCGGCGAAGAGGATCGCCTCCCAGGTGCTGCCCTCGTTGCAGTCGCCGTCGCTCATCAGGCAGAAGACCCGGTGCCGCGCGCCGGCGCGCCGCGCGGCCAGCGCCATGCCGGCCGCCACCGGCAGCCCGTGGCCGAGCGAGCCGGTGCTGAACTCGACGCCTGGCACATGGTGCGAGATGTGGCCCATCAGCCGGCCGGCGTCCCGGTAGTAGCCCTGCATCCACTCCTTCGGGAAGAACCCGAGCTCCGCCAGGCAGGCATAGACGGCGCCGCCGCCATGGCCCTTGCTGAGGACGAACCGGTCGCGGCCCGGCCACGCCGGCCGCCGGGGATCGACCCGCAGCACCCGCTTGTAGAGGAAGGCGACGATCTCTGCCATGGAGAGCATGCTGCCGGCATGACCGCTCCTGCCGCGGTGGGTCATCTCCAGGCAGTGCCGACGGATGGCCCGCGCCAGGTGCCCGTAACTTTTCGGAATCGATTGGGTTGTGGACATGATGGATGCAACTCCCAGCTCGATGGATAACAGCGTGATTATAAGCCGAAGCCAGCCGGCAATAAAAGCGGAAAGCGCGGGCGCTGGTAATGGGCTGGTAATGGGTCAGTCTCAGGGGTGTGAGCGGGGCGCATGGTGAGGCGGGCGGCCTT
>CAZYRQ010000544.1:0-1768 GCA_964649455.1 uncultured Lentisphaerales bacterium | reverse complement strand
CCTCGCGCATCTCGAACCCGCCCGGCTCGACCATCGGGATGTTCTCCTGCACGACGTCGCTGTCGCCGCTGTTCTGCTGGTTCTCGGTGATGTCATACTCCGTGGGGTAGATGTACTCGGTGACGACCTTGATGATCGCCTCCTGGGAGTTCTTGGTGACGACCTTCGGCGCGGAGAGCAGGTCGGTGTTGGCCTTCTGGCTCAGCATGTGGAGCACGAAGGAGAGTTCCGGATTGGTCAGCACGCTGGCGGCCGAGAGCACATTGTCGGCCACGGCGCTGACGCTGGGGTTGACCGGGTTCTCATCGGAGACGAAGCGCAGTCCCCGGCTGCCGGTGCCGGCGCCGATCTTGATGCGTTCCTGGGGATTGGCGGAATTGTGGGCCAGCTCCCAGTCGTCCGTCAGGAGCCAATCGAAGCCGATCGACTCGAGGTCGGTCTGCGAGACCTCGACGAAGCGCGCCTCGATCTCGATCTGGCGCGGCGTCACGTTCAGGTCCTCGAGGGCCTTCTCCACGTCGGCCAGGTTCTCGGGGGTGTTGAACACGCGCATCTTGTTGATGCTCGGGATGTAGGAGATCGACGAGCCGTCGGGCCACTGGACACCCATGTCGGAGAAGAGCTGCTTCCAGTCGATCTGCGCGCTGTCGGCCGCGGGTTCCGCCGCCGCGAACGGATCGGCGCCCGCGCCGCGCCGGCTGGTGCCCAGCTCGCGGAAGACGCTCGAGGCGCGGTCCTGGATCGAGGGCAGCACGGTGTAGGAACGGGTGGCCATGTCGCGGTCGGCCATGTTGAGCGGCATGATGACGACGACCTTGCCGCGCACGCGGAACTTGAGCCCGGCGATGTCGGTGACCAGGTTCAGGGCCTCGAGCAGGTTCACATAGCGCGCCCGGAGGGTGATGGGCGGCACGCCGCCGACCGCCGCCGGGGCGGCGGCGAAGGGGTCGGCCGCGGGGGCGGGGGCCAGGGCCTCCTGGTTCGGCAGCTTGAGCACGAAGCTCACCCCGCGGTTCTCCGGCGGCAGCTCGGGATTGTCGAACTCGCGGCTGGCGTTGTTGAAGAACTCGACGACGTCGTTGATGTTGGCGGCGCTGAAGCTGATCTCGGGAATGACGATGCCCTTCATCTTCTCCTGCGTGACCTCGTCCTGCGTGAGTCCCTTGGCGCCCACGGGATCGCCGGGCAGCTTCTTGCCGGCGCCCGCCGCGTCGCCGACCGGCACGACGTCGATCGCGTAGCGCTTGGGCGTCCACGCCTGGCGCACATCGTCCATCATGCGCGAGCGGGTCGTGGCGAACTCGCTGGAGGAGACATCGTAGGCGCGGTCCGCGACCCGCTTGAGCATCTCGACCGCATCCTGTTCGTAGGGGTTGTCCTTGAGGATGAGCTCCAGCTCGTTGCGGGCCAGGTCGTATTCGCCGGTAATGTAGTACTCGCGCGCCTTGCCGAGCTGGCGTTCGACCTGCTCGCGGTTCTTGCGGTAGGCATTCTCGTTCCAGCGCTTGGCCTCCTTCGGCGGCGGCGGCTGAGGCGGATTGTCGATTTCGTCCTGGATGTCGGCAACCATCCTGGGCGCCTTGGCATGCCCGCGGTCGCGCGCCTGGCGCGCCAGTTGCACGGCCTTCTCGCGGTCGCCCTTCTTCCAGAGCACACCGGCCTGCCGGTAGATCGACTCCGCCACCCCGGTTTCGGCCTCGTCCAGCTGCGCCTCGTTGCCGGGCCGGCGCGTGATGAACTTGGCGGCCTCCTCGTAGAGCCGCTGCGC
>CAZYRQ010000543.1:0-1784 GCA_964649455.1 uncultured Lentisphaerales bacterium | reverse complement strand
CGCCGCTGCGGTAGTTGCCCCAGCCCCCATGGGCCGTGATGTTGCCCTCGACGGTGATTCGCCCCCCTGCGTCCAGGAGCACGGCGCCGCCACCGAACCCACCTTGCTGGTCGCTTTGGGGGTTTCCACCGCCGCTGCCGAGCCGGTCCGGCTGGTCGGCCCGTCCGTAGGTGTCGCCGCCTCTGGATGTGTTGGGAAGCCCGCCGCGGCCGCCGTACCCGCCGCCGCCACCGTCGCCATAGCTTCCGCGTCCCCCGCGCCCTTCGCCCTGGTTCTCAGGATATCCGAGGCCGTCGGCCGCCACGGTAGCCCCGGCGGTGATCGTGACGTCGTTCACAACCCGGATCGACGACGCCACGTCGTTCGTATAGCTTTCCTCCGCGGTTCCCGGCAGGGACTGGATTTCCAGGCGCGCACCGTTGTTGACGGTCAGCGACCGGAAGTTCCAGTTGGTTCCGGGCGGGAATGCGATGTCGTGGGCGATTGCCAGGTCCAGCCCCGAAGCATGGGTTGGAAAGCTGAACGTGCCATTTCGCGCTGGACAATAGTCGGCCATTCCGGGTGCACCGCGCGCGCGCAGGATGCCGGTGAAGGCGTTGTCGGTTGTCGTGAAGGCGATCCGCCCGCCCGCGCCGCCGCCGCCGCGGTCGTCCGGCACGCCGCCGTCGGCCGTGATCGCGCCGTTGCCGGCGACGGCCGGCGCCGTGATCCAGATGCTGCCGCCGCTGCCGCCGCCGCCGCGGTCGTTGGAACTTGCGCCATTGGCGGTGAGCGTGCCGTTGATCGTGGCGGCGCCGCCGGCCGTGACGATCAGCGCGCCGCCGCCGGCGCCGCCCGTGTAGCGGCCGAGGGCGCCGCCGCTGCCCAGATTGGTCGGCGCGGTGGCCGAACCGTAAACGCCTCCGGCAATGCCGTAATAACCCACGCCACCCAGACCGCCGTGGCCGGCGCCCGATTCGTTGATGCCGGCACCCGGTCCCTCGTTGTGCAGATAGCCCAGCCCGTCGGCCGCGAGCGTCGCGCCGCTCGCCACCGTCAAGGCGTCCGCCAGCAGAATCCGGGGCGCCATCTCGTTGGTGTACTGTTCGGAGGCCGTGCCGGGAACGGCCTGAACCTCCAGGCGGCCGCCCGGCAGCAGGGTCAGCGAATCAAAGGACCACTGCGGCTTCGGCGGCAGGGCGATGGCGTTGCTGATGACCAGGGCGCCGCCATCGGCAAAATTAAATGTTCCGTTACGTCCTGGTGCCTGGCATCCCGGCATGCCCTGCGCGCGGATTACGCCGGAGAAAAGATTCGCGTCCGCATCGATGGCAATCCTCCCGCCACCCCCACCACCGCCGAGGGTGAGATTATCGGCCGGACCGCCATCCGCCTGAAGGGTTCCCGCGCCGATTAGCGCGGCGGCCGTCATCCAGATGCTGCCGCCGCTGCCGCCGCTGCTGCGTTTATAGCCGGTGCCGCCGGCGGCGGAGACGGTGCCGTCCACGGTCAGTTGTCCGACGGCATGCAGCCGGATCGCCCCGCCGCCGCGGCCGCCCGGTCCATAGGAGGCGATATGGCCGCCGCCGCTCCCCAGCTCAAAGGGAGACTGCCAGTCGCCGTAGGTGTCGCCCGGCTTTCCCCTCGTGCCTACTCCGCCACGGCCGCCGTAGCCCGCGCCCGAACTGCTGGTCGATGATGTGACGGTGCCTTTTCCTTCACCGGTTCCGGGGAGATGGCCCGCTTCATCGGCCGAAAGCACGCCCTGAATGTCGGCCGAGGCGGCGAAAACCGCCACGCGGCCC
>CAZYRQ010000542.1:0-1789 GCA_964649455.1 uncultured Lentisphaerales bacterium | reverse complement strand
GCAGGTTCTCGGTGAAGTTGAGCCGGAAGATCTCGCGCGGCATGCGGACATAGAGTCCTGGATTGGCGTAGGCGATCAGGTCGATGACCAGTCCGGAGGCGGCCACGGCGGCGTCGAGATCGAACGAGCGGTCGGCGATGTCGGTCGAAATCCAGTGGAAACGGGGATGCGCCCGGACGCCGGCCAGCTTGTCGTCGTGCGTGTCGAGGCCGGTGACCTCGTGTCCTCCGCGCAGCAGCCGTTCGACCAGATGCGAGCCGATGAAGCCGCCCGCTCCCAGGCACAGAATCTGAAGAGGCCCATTCATAAGAATGACTTGGAGCGTACCACAAGCCCGCCGGGTGCGTCACGGTATTTTACGGCATTTTGGTAATGGGTCAGTCTCAGGGGTGTGAGCGGGGCGCATGGTGAGGCGGGCGGCCTTTCACCCCTGGCGGGGTTCAGGACGAGCAGTTGCAGGCAGGCGTGTCACGCGGCACAAAGCCCTGGTTCCGTGCACCCGGGCCTGAAGGCCCTCGCAGGCTTCCGGCTGAAGCCGGTACTCCGACGGCGAGGTCTGTGTCGGTGAACCCCCGCGTCGGAGTCCCGCCTTCAGGCGGAAGTCGTTCAGGGGCTTCAGCCCCGTCTCTCGCCTGATGCCAGCCGATTTGCCTTTTCGCCCACAATCCATGCGCTAATCCTCACACCCCGGAGACTGACCCATTACAATGACACTTGAATGTGCAATGATCGGGATGTCGGCAGCTACGCAGGGCAAGCGCGGAGGAGCCTGCCAACTGCCGACCGCCAACTGAAATCACCCCTGGCGCCGCTGCTTCTTCCGTGACGCGGGCGGCGTGAGGTCGAGGAAGCTGGCGCGGGCGAGCTTCTCGGGCGTCACCAGGCCGTCGCCGCCGGCGGTCGCCTTCAGCACTCGGGGCACGCCGCGCGGGGCGGCGCCGGGGGCCACGGGCCGGATCAGCGCCTTGAGGCTGGATCGCAGGGTGTCGAGTCCCTGTTCCGATGCGGTCGAGACGGGAAGCGCCTGCCGCCGGGCCACGGCCTCGAGCCGGACGAGGTTTTCCGCGGCGCCTGGCAGATCCATCTTGTTGGCAACGAGCAGGATCGGGCGCTTCAGCAGGGCGGGATCGAAGAGGCGCATCTCGCGCCGCAGCGCGCGGTAGTCGTCCCAAGGCGTGCGCCCGTCGACCCCGGCGGCATCGACGACAAAAAGCAGCGCCTTGGCGCGGGAGAGGTGGCGCAGGAAGTCGAGGCCCAGGCCGACGCCCGTGTGCGCGCCCTCGACGATGCCGGGAATGTCGGCGATCCGGATCTGGCTGAAGTCGTCGAAGACGGCCGTGCCGATGATGGGGTTGAGGGTGGTGAAGGGATAGGCGGCGATCCGGGGCCGCGCCGCGCTCAGGGCGGCCAGCAGGGAGGATTTGCCGGCGTTGGGGAAGCCCACGAGGCCGACCTCGGCGATGACCTTGAGTTCCAGCCGCAGGCGGAACTCCTCGCCTTCTCCGCCGGGGGTGAACTCGGTGGGGGCCTGGTGGGTGGAGCTCTTGAAATGGATATTGCCGATGCCGCCCGCGCCGCCGCGGGCGACGACGAGCTCCTGGCCATCCGCCGTGATGTCGCCGCGCAGCTCGCCGGTCTCCTCGTCGAAGACCAGGGTGCCGCAGGGCACGTGCGCGACGAGGTCGGCGCCGTTGCGCCCATGCATCTGCTGACCCCGGCCGGCGTCGCCCGCCGCGGCGACGAGTCGCGGGCTGTAGAAGAGGCGGATCAGCGAGTCCTCGTTGATGTC
>CAZYRQ010000541.1:0-1790 GCA_964649455.1 uncultured Lentisphaerales bacterium | reverse complement strand
GCAACATCTGGGGATCGGGCTGGCGGCCCGACGCCTGGGGGCGCCACAACCGCCTCGGTGGGATGGGCATGCAGATGGGACACAACTGGCCGCGGTGGTTCTGCACCACCGATCCGAAAGTGCGCGAAGATTATCTGGCCGATGTAATTGCGCGCGTTCGAGGCAAGGGTCCCGTCTCCGCCTCGATTTCTCCGCCCGACGGCGTGGCCTATTGCCCGTGCGACCGCTGCAAGGCGCTCGACGTGCCGGACTATCTCGAACCCAGTTCCGGCAAACCCGTGATCTCGGATCGCTACCAGGAGTTCTACAACTACATCGCCCGCGAGGTGAAGAAGGTCAATCCCGAGGCGATCCTCTGCCACTATGCCTACGCGGACTACACCCTCCCGCCGAAGCAAGTCAAGGGCGGGCTCGACAACCTCTGCGTCTCCATCGCGCCGATCCGCTACTGCCGCGTCCACAGCCTGGCCAATCCGGTCTGCGAGTCGCGCCAGCGCTGCCGTGCGATGGTCGAGGGGTGGGGGAAGGTCGAGAAGAGCATGACCTGGCGCGAGTACGGCTACAATCTTGCGGAGACGACCGTGCCGTTCTCCAAGATATCGATCTGGAAGGACGACATCCCCTGGCTCAAGAAACAGGGCTGCATCGGCCTCAACATCGAGTGCCTCTACCTGCCGCATCTCTACGGCCCCCACATCTATCTCGTCGCGCGGATGGCGTGGGATGCCGATCTCGACGTCGCTGCGACGATGGACGATTTCTACACGAAGTTCTGCGGACCCGCGGCACCCCACGTCAAGGCCTACTGGGAACGGATCGACGCGGCCTACGTCGCCACGCCGGTTCATGCCGGCAGCTTCCACGGCGTTCACGCCTTCTGGACGCCCGGGCTGCTCGAGGCCTGCCAGGAGGATCTCGCTGCGGCGGCGAAGGCTGCCGGCGGTGACGCGATGATCCGCAGGCGCGTGGCCATGTTCCAGCGCGGGCTCGACAATGCCAGGCATTACGCGGCCTGGCGCGAAGCCGTCAACCGGTGCGACTTCGCCGCGGCCCAGAAGCCGTACGACCAGTTGATCGCCAGCATGGACGCGGCCTTCGGCGATAAACTCCACACCACGGCCAAGTACAAGCGCGGCTACGTGGAGCGCTTCCTCAACCCCGGGCAGTCCGCCGGCCTGGCGCGCGTCACCGACGGCCGCTCGCTCGTTATGCAGCTCCCCGACGAGTGGATGTTTCGCTATGATGCCGATGACGCCGGCGAGGCGGCGGGGTGGTTCAAGTCCGCCGTCGCCGAGGGCGCCGAGGGCTGGCGGCAGGTCAAGACCTACTCCGCCACGCTCAACGAGCAGCAGATTCCCGAGCAGCTCACGTGGATGTGGTACCAGACCACGTTCCGCGCGCCCAAAAACCTGCCTGCGGATCCGTTGACGCTCTGGTTCATGGAGCCGGACGGCAACGAGATCAAGGTTTGGCTCAACGGTCAGCCCGCATGCGACTTGCCTAAAATCCGCTCCCGCCGGCCGCTCGACGTCGATCTGGGCAACCGCCTCAAGCCCGACACGGAGTACGTCGTCACGGTGAAGCTTCGTCACAACTGGATATCAGAACTCATGCTCGGCGGCCTGCTCCGCCCCGTCATGATCTACGCCGGCGGCGTTCCGCCGCCTCCGGCGCCGGCCAAGTAATGCCTCAGGGCGCGACGCCCCGCGACGCGTCCGGTACCGTTCCAACGTTCAGAAACGAGGGATACCATGAAAACACTCATCACGCATCCTGCACGCATCCTCCGC
>CAZYRQ010000540.1:0-1808 GCA_964649455.1 uncultured Lentisphaerales bacterium | reverse complement strand
TTTCCGCCCGCTTCATCATGCGCCCCACTCGCACGCCCCTAAACTGACCCATTACCCCAACACCCCCACACATGCAAACGACAAAGCTCGCGACAAAGCTCGCGACAAAGACAAGAACACCGCCACTCCCACACGCTCTCGTCGGCCGCAGGCCGGCTAGAGCACTAGGCGTTCGCTGATGCGGTCGCGGTGTGTCGGCATCAGCGCGATGCCGGCGCAGCCGTTCCGCTGCAGCATGGCCCGGAGCGCGACCATGGCGCAGTCGGGCGAGTTGCAGTCTGCGCTGAGGTGTGCCGGGAAGATGGCCCGCAGGCGGCCGGTCATGACCTCCTCGACCAGCTCGGCGGCCTGCTCGTTGGAGAGGTGCCCCTGGCGGCCGAGGATGCGCTGCACGAGCGACCACGGCCGGCCGCTCTGCTTGAGCATGTCGATATCGTGGTTGGTCTCGATGACCAGTGCATCGCAGTCGCGCAGGTGGCGACGGACAACGGGCGTCGCCGTGCCGAGGTCGGTGGCCACGCCCACCCGGTGTGTGCCGTCGTCCACGACGTAGGCCACGGGGTCGCCCGTGTCGTGCGGCACGGAGAAGCTCTGGACGTGGAGATCGCCGACGGTGAAGTCGGCGCCCGTCTCGAAGATGTTCCAGGGCGTCTCCAGCGCCGAGCGCACCGTGAGCTCGACGCCGGCGGCGGTGCTCTCGTTGGCGAAGAGCTGGAGCGTCGGGTGGGCGCGGGCGAGGCCCGGCAGGCCGCGGCAGTGGTCGATGTGCTCGTGGCTGACCAGCACGGCGGCGAGATCCTCGACGCGTAGGCCGATCAGGCCCAGGCGCTGCCGCAGCAGCCGCAGGCTGATCCCGGCGTCGATCAGGATGCGGGTGCCGCCGGCGGCGAGAAAGACGGCGTTGCCGTTGCTGCCGCTGTTGAGGACGCAGAGTTCCATGTTGCCGCCCGCGGTGTCAGCCGCGCCCCGGGCTCAGATGTCGAGGTTGCGCACGTTGAGGGCGTTGTCCTCGATGAAGCGGCGGCGGGGCTCGACATCGTCGCCCATCAGCAGGGTGAAGATCGCGTCGGCCTTGACCGCGTCATCGAGCGTCACCCGCAGGAGTCGGCGCGTCTTCGGATCCATCGTCGTGTCGAAGAGCTGGTCGGGATCCATCTCGCCGAGGCCCTTGTAGCGCTGGATCGTCAGGCCCTTGCGACCGCGCTGGCGGACGGCGGCGAGCAGGTCAGGCAGCGCGGTCAGCGGCGTCTCGCCGCCGTTCTCCAGCAGGTGGGCGCAGGGGGTCTCCCCGCCGGCGAGCTGCTCCAGCGTGAAGCCCATTTGTTCGAGGGCGCCGATCTGCCGGCGCAGGGTGTTGACGCGGAAGAGCTCGATCCAGCAGAAGGTGTCGGGCGAACCGCTGTGGTAGGCGTTGACCTGCGTCTCGTGCAGGTCGAAGGCCGTGCCGAAGCGCGCGGCGGCGGCGGCCCGCGCCGCCTCGAGGCCGGCCGCGTCGTGGGCGAAGGTCAGCTCGGCCGCCTCGCGACTGCCCGTGACGACCAGATAGCGTGGCCACTCGCCGCTGGCCGGATGCCGGGCGCGCAGGAGCCGGTCGACGGGCACGCCGCGCCGGGCGAGGGCATCCAGCGTGCTCTCGAGTGCCACGAGCTGGTCGAGCAGCGCATGCAGTTCGGCGGGGGCCAGCACGCGGCCATCGGCCAGGCGCACCGACAGGTCGTCGCAGCCCATCTCCAGGAGCTTGGCGGTCAGTTGAGCGTCGTTCTCGATGTACTCCTCGCGCTGCTTGCGCGTGACCTTGTAGAGCGGCG
>CAZYRQ010000539.1:0-1816 GCA_964649455.1 uncultured Lentisphaerales bacterium | reverse complement strand
TCGCCACGTTCGATTCCGCGCTGGTCACCTGCAGGCGGAAGGTGTCGCCGCAGTGAAACGGCTGCCCGTTTAGCGGCGTCAGCCGCACGCCCATGCTCGTCGGCACCAGCAGGGCCGTCCGGGCATCCTGTCGCAAGGTCAAGTCCATGTCGCTCCCTCGTTTACGTGGTCGAATGAGTGTATATCATGCACGCTCGGACCCGTTTCGTCAAATCTTCCCGTATGGTTGACCCGTATGGTTGACCCGTATGGTTGACGCGCGCGGCGGGCTCCGTCATAATGGCGGCAACCTGAAGGACTGATTCATGCCCATCTTCGACAAAGTCGTCCAGAACCCCGCCGATTACAACTTCGAGATCGAACGCCTCGGCCCCTGCAAGCTCCCCTCGCCGATCCGCAATCCCATCTTCATCGCCGAGGACGCGCGGATGCTGCTGACGAACGACATCGCCAGCCTCCGGCAGTGCGTCGACAAGGGCGCGCCGCTGCCCAGCTTCGAGGTCTCCGGGCCCCACGCGCACATCTTCCACGACCCGGCCTGGAGCCGCGCCGCCATCCTGACCGCCGGCGGCCTCTGCCCCGGCCTCAACCACGTGATCAAGGGCCTCGTCGAAATCCTCTCCTTCGACTACGGCATCAAGACGATCTACGGCATCCGCTACGGCTACCGCGGCCTCGCCGCGCGTCACAACCTGACGCCCCTGATGCTGGACACAGAGGTCGTCGACACGATCCACACGCTGGGCGGCACGATCCTCGGCTCCTCGCGCGGGCAGCAGGACACCGGCGAGATGGTCGACACCCTGACGCGCATGAACATCAACCTCCTCTTCTGCATCGGCGGCGACGGCTCGCTGCGCGCGGCGCGCGACCTGGCCATCGAGTGCCGGAAACGGCGGCTCGCCATCAGCATCGTCGGCATCCCCAAGACCATCGACAACGACCTCAACTTCGTGGGCCGCAGCTTCGGCTTCGAGACCGCGGTCACCGCGACCTCGCCCGTGATCGAGTCGGCCCACATGGAGGCCAAGGGCTCGATCAACGGCATCGGCCTGATCAAGCTCATGGGGCGCGACTCGGGCTTCATCGCGGCCTACGCCACCGCCGCCAACCCCGTGGTGAACTTCTGCCTGATCCCCGAGGAGCCGTTCGCCCTGGAGGGCGAGACCGGCCTGCTGACGGCCCTCGAACGGCGCCTCAAGCTCAAGAACCATGCCGTGGTCGTGGCCGCCGAGGGCGCCGGGCAGGATCTCATCAAAGGCGAGGAGCAGACCCGCGATCTCTCGGGCAACCTGCGCAAGAAGGACATCGGCGAGTTCCTGCGGAACCGGATCGAGGCGCACTTCAAGCGGCTCGGAGTCGAGATCGCGATCAAGTATTTCGATCCGAGCTACTCGATCCGCAGCATCCCCGCCGTCGGCGCCGACGCCATCCGCTGCTACATGCTGGCGCGCGGCGCCGTGCATGCCGCCATGGCGGGGCGCACCAACTGCGTCGTCGGCAACCTCCACGGCGGCAACACCAACACGCTGGTGCCCATCGAACTGGCCGCCCTCGAGCGCCAGCATGTCGACCTGCACGGCGACCTCTGGCGGGCCGTCCTCGACGCGACCTGCCAGACGGACTACTTCTGTTCGATCTGCCGCCCCTCCCGCGCCACCCCCTGACGGCGCGCACCGGCCCGAAACCCCATGTCCGACACCCAGCAGACTGTGCCCGCTCCCGCCCCCCGCCACGCGGTGGTCGGCGTCGTCGGCCGCGCCAACAGCGGCAAATCCACCCTCGTCAACACGCTCGTCGGCGAGAAGGTCTCCAT
>CAZYRQ010000538.1:0-1823 GCA_964649455.1 uncultured Lentisphaerales bacterium | reverse complement strand
CCCCCCGAACCCTATGTCTGGAAGCAGCCGGCGTGGCGCGTGCCGGCGCGGGCGCCGCTGGTCTACGAGGCCCACGTCGGCATGGCGCAGGAGCGCGCGGGCATCGGCACCTACGACGAGTTCCGGCGGCTGGTGCTGCCGCGCATCGCCGCCGGCGGCTACAACACGCTCCAGCTGATGGCGGTGATGGAGCATCCCTACTACGGCTCGTTCGGCTACCATGTGGGCAGCTTCTTCGCCGCCTGCTCGCGCTTCGGCACGCCGGAGGAGCTCAAGGCGCTGGTCGACGACGCCCACGCGGCCGGGATCGCGGTCGTGATGGACCTGGTCCATTCCCACGCCGTCCGCAACGAGCGCGACGGGCTCTCGCGCTTCGACGGCACGACCACCCAGTACTTCCACGAGGGCTCGCGCGGCTGGCACGAGGCCTGGGACTCGCGCTGCTTCGACTACGGCAAGACGGATGTCCTCCACTTCCTGCTCTCCAACTGCCACTACTGGCTCGACGAGTTCCACTTCGACGGCTTCCGCTTCGACGGCGTCACCAGCATGCTCTACCTGCACCACGGCCTGGGCGTCGACTTCACCGACTACGCCCAGTACTTCGGCGACGAGGTCGACGAGGATGCCTGGGCCTACTGCGCCCTGGCCAACCAGATGATCCACGAGCTGCGGCCCGACGCCATCACGATCGCCGAGGATGTCAGCGGCATGCCCGGGCTCGCCGCGCCCCTCGCCGAGGGGGGCGCCGGCTTCGACTACCGCATGGCGATGGGCGTGCCCGACTGCTGGTTCAAGCTCGTGCGCGAGATCCGCGACGAGGATTGGAACGTCGGTTTTCTCTGGCACGAGCTGACCAACCGGCGCGCGGACGAGCGGACGATCAACTACGCCGAGAGCCATGACCAGTCGCTGGTGGGCGGCAAGACCCTGCTCTTCGAGATGCTCGACGCGGCGATCTACGACACGATGTGCCGCGGCACGCCGTCGCCGGCCACCGACCGGGGCGTCGCGCTCCACAAGCTGATCCGCCTGGCCACGCTGGGAACGGCGGCCCATGGCTACCTGAACTTCATGGGCAACGAGTTCGGCCATCCCGAGTGGGTCGATTTCCCGCGCGAGGGCAACCAGTACTCCTACCACCATGCGCGCCGCCAGTGGCACCTGCGGGACGATCCGGCACTCTACTTCCACTGCCTGGGCGCGTTCGACACCGCGATGATCCGCCTCTTCGCGGCACGCGGGGCGCTGGAGACCTCCGCGCCGCAGCGGCTGCTGATCGACGACGCGACCAAGCTCCTGGCCTTCGGGCGCGGCGGCATGGTCGTGATCCTCAATTTCCACGCGTCCCTCTCGGTGGCCGGCTATCCGCTGCTGGTGCCGCCGGGACGCCGGTACCGCGGCCTGCTGAACAGCGACAGCGTGGCCTACGGGGGGCAGGGACGGATCCAGGAGAACCAGGAATACCCCGTCTACGACGAAGTCGAGGGTGCGGAGCGCGTCACCCGCATCCGCATCTACCTGCCGGCCCGCACCGCGCTCGTGGTGGGCTGAGATGGGATAAGGGTGCGGCGCTTGCCGCCACCACACGACAACCGGTCGGGACGGAGCCCGACCCTCCAGCTCCGCCGAAACCAGTGGTCATCTGGGCTGGAGGGACGACCTCCGTGTCGTCCGCCTTCGATGCACCGGGAGCCCGCAGTCCTCCGCGGGATGATCTTCCCACCCCGCGCCCTTCGCGTCTTTGCGTGTACGCGCGGACGAGCGACCGGGTCAGTCGGCCCGGCGCACGAGCGTGCCCGCGTCCGGATCGACCTCGAAGG
>CAZYRQ010000537.1:0-1824 GCA_964649455.1 uncultured Lentisphaerales bacterium | reverse complement strand
AACTGGTGACGCCCCCGCCGCACGAGCCGGGCGTGCTGCCGAAGTGGCTGCACGGACAGGGGGTCAACCTGATCATCGCCGGCGGCATGGGCCAGCGCGCCCAGGGCCTCTTCAACGAGAACGGCATCCGCGTCGTGGTCGGCGCGGCGGTTGAGACACCCGAGACCCTGGTGCAGCAGTACCTGGCGGGCACCCTGGCGACCGGCGAGAATGTCTGTGACCACTGAGGCGGCACGGGAGGCGATGCTCGCCCTGCGGGAGCGGCTGCACGGAGCGTGCGTGCTCTGCGGGGCGACGCAGCCCCACGGCCTGCGCCTCGATTTCCATGTGCAGGAGGACGGGCATGTGGAAGCCACGTTTGACTGTCACCGGCGCTGGCAGGGCTACACGGGGCACCTGCATGGCGGGGTGATCTCGGCGCTGCTGGACAGCGCCATGACCCACTGCCTCTTCGCCCGGGGCCGGGTGGGGATGACCGGGGAGTTGAAGGTGCGTTTCCTCGCGCCGGTGGACGTGGACACTCCGGCCGTGGTCAAGGCCTGGCTGGTCGACTCGCACGGCCCGCTCCACTGCCTGCGGGCTGAGTTAACGCAGGAGGGCGCGATCAAGGCGAAGGCGACCGCGAAATTCATGGAAGTGTCTGCTGCCAAGGCAGTCGGGGCATCGCCGTCTTGATGGCCACGCATCGTCCCAATTCTGTTGTTTGCGCCGGCAAGGCGGTGTTCTGACCGCTGGCCGAGAAGAGGAGAAGAAACGCCATGGATGAACGTGTGCGCGCCATCCTCCGGAAGCATCAGCTTTCGGAAATCACGGAGCATCACATCTACCTGCAACTGGCGGCCCGCCAGCGGGATGCCAACAACCGCGACGTTCTGGAGCGGATCGCGGCCGACGAGAAACGGCACGCCGAACTGTGGCAGCGACATACCGGCGAGACGATCGCGCCCAACTGGGGCAAGGTCCGGCGCCATGTCTGGATCTGCCGTTTGCTGGGCCTCACCTTCGGCGCCAAGCTCATGGAGCGCGGCGAAGACCGCGCCCAGCAGGCCTATGGAGAACTGCCGGCGTCCATCGGCGAGGCGGAGGCGATCCGGCACGACGAGGCCGCGCATGAGCAGGCCCTGCTGAACATGATCGACGAGGAGCGGCTGCGGTACGTCGGTTCCATCGTGCTGGGCCTGAACGACGCGCTGGTCGAATTGACCGGCGCGCTGGCCGGCCTGACGCTGGCGCTCCGGAACACGCGGCTGATCGCGATGACCGGCTGCATCACCGGCATCGCGGCCGCCTTCTCGATGGCCGCCTCGGAATATCTCTCGACCAAGACCGAGGGCGAGCAGAAGCATCCGGTCAAGGCGGCCGTCTATACCGGGGTCGCCTACATCCTGACCGTGGTGCTGCTGATTCTGCCCTACCTGCTGCTGCCGAACTATCTGTTCGCTCTGGGCTGCACGCTGGCCATCGCGCTGGCGATCATCGCCGCGTTCAACTACTACATTTCCGTGGCCCGGGATCAGCCCTTCGGACGCCGCTTTGCGGAAATGGCGTCGCTGAGCCTCAGCGTGGCCGGCATCAGTTTCCTGGTCGGCTTCCTGCTGCGAGGCCTCGGCGCGGAACGCTGAACGTTTAACGTTGGGCTTTGTCGTTAACTTTGTCGACAAAGCTCGCGACAAAGCACGACAAAGTGGGTTCTCCTGCTTGATCCAACTTCCGGATGCGCCCGGCCGGCGGGACTGAAGTACTCGGTTGGCCAGGGGGGGCGCGGGAAGCGCATGGAAAGAGGGCGAGACGCGTCCTCGTCCTCGCCCCCCGTCGCTCCTGGGG
>CAZYRQ010000536.1:0-1826 GCA_964649455.1 uncultured Lentisphaerales bacterium | reverse complement strand
GATTCGGTGGCATGCGAGGGCCTGCAGGCGCGGTTGATCGTCGGCTCCAACCGGGGCTCCGTCGTCGGCGCGGAATTTTTGGAGGATGTGCTCCGCCGCCCGAAGCGCGGGGCGACCGCGACGGTCTGGCGACTCGGCGAGGCCGCTGTGACCGGCATCCGCGTGCAAGTGGTGCCGGAGCGTGACGACCCTGGGGGGCCGGATGAGATCGCCGCCACGCTCCGCCTCCGGCACGCGGGTAACGACACCTACGAATTTTCGGCCCGGGGTTCCGCGATGGAGATTCCGTTCTGGGGCACGGGGGAGGGGCGTCTCGCGGAGCGTGGCGGCGAACTGACGGCGACCTTTCCCCTGGTGCCGCTCACCGTCGTCCGGGAGGCCCTGGCGCGATTCGTGCCGCACGCGCCGCAACCCCCGCTGGATGGGGTGTGTCATCTCTCGATCCGGGCCGGGTTCACCAACGCCGTGCCGGAAAGCGTGACGGTGCTGGCCCTGACCCGGGGACCGCTGCACATCGAGTCGGGGAACCAGTCGCTCTCCCTGACGGAACTGGTGGCCGCCGTCGACTGGCGGCCCGGGCCGAATCCGTGGGGCGACCTCACGAAGGTCTCGATCGCAGGGCGGCTGGCGGGCCTGCACGGGTTGCCAGCCGCGGTGGCGGCAGGGCTCGAGCAGGCGCAATTCCGGTTCGACCGCGACCCGGCGGCGGCGCCTGACGACGCGGATGCGGTACGTCTCAGCGGACACCTCATGCTGCCCGGCCTCGTGCCGCTAGTCGATGGCGTGGAGAACCGGATCGACCTCTGGCTTGCCGCCGCGACCAACCGCTTCCGGCTCGCGGTACAGGTTCCCCCGCTGGCGGGCGCGGGAGGCGAGGGCGGCGCGACCGTCGCCTGGCGCGTGGCGGGGCTCGGTCTGCAGGCCGAGGCGCGTCGCGGGACGGAGTCGGGGGCGTGGCACGTCGCCGGGGCGGGCGTGCTCTCCAATGCCTGCGTCACACATGCCCTGGCGCACGCCAGCAACATCACCGTGCGGGTGCCGTTCCAGTCAGGCCACCGCCCCTACGGGGTGGCGGGAGTAGGCAGTAGCAGCAGGCAGTCGGCAGTGGGCCAGACCCCCACTTTGTCGCGAGTTTTGTCGCAAACTTTGTCGAAAACGGAAGAGGAAGCGGGAACCGCGAATGGACGCGAATCCCCGTTTGTTCTGGGCACACCGGAGATCGCCTGGGGAGTCGCGCGCCTCCTCGGGATCGAGTTGGCGCCGCCGGTGATCCTGCCGCGCGGCACCCCGCGCCCCGGGTATCTGCTCGACGAGACCGTCGTGCTCGGTGCCTCCGGTTCCGCGCTGCAACTGGAGGCCCGTGCATCCGTGTCGCGCACGGGAGGCGTCGAGGCCGCCCTGCGGTGCGGTCCCGTGGAACTGACGGAGCGCGATCCGCTCGTCGCCGCCGGTCTCGACCGGCTCGACCTGCCAACCGCGATCCGCGAGACACCGGCCTTTTCGGGCCGCGTGTCGCTCGATGGCCGTGTTGTTCTGGAGCCGGGCCGCGAGCCGGTCTGGCGAGTCGCGGTCGGTCTGGAGGCGGGCCGCGTGTCGGTGGGTGGCGCGGTGCCCGGCTCGGTAGATGGTCTGCGCACGGATCTGCGGGTCGACGGCGTGGGGCCGCGGGCCCGGATCGCTCCGCTGGCGACCACCTTCACCAACGCGGTGCTGAACGGTATCGAGGTCCGCGGCGGAACGATCCACTGGCGGGTCGGGGAGCGCGAGCTGCTGGTCGAGAAAGCCGAGCTCGGCTGGTGCGGCGGCCAGGCGCGGGTCTATGCGGT